>DATHKK010000136.1:0-4871 GCA_035489355.1 Candidatus Limnocylindria bacterium | reverse complement strand
CGTGACGAGATCTGGCTTCAAATTGATGCGAACTCCGCGATACTTCTCATTCGAGAGAATCGCCGTGCGCTGCAGTGCCTGACGCAGACCCTCGCGATCCGCCTCGACCTGTTTTGTGGGGTTGGCTGGAATGACACGTCCATATTCCGGGAAACGGCCGTCAATGAGCTTTGAAGTGAAGCGAATATCGCCAATCTGGGCGCGAACGTGGCTGGTTCCGATAGCAAGGTCGACGTTGCCATCTCCCCCCAAGATGCGCTGGAGCTCCAGCACGCCCTTCCGCGGCAGGATCACCTGCTGGTTCGTTTTGGCCTTGGTTTCGAGTTCGGCCTCGCAGAGAGCCAATCGATGGCCATCGGTCGCCACCGCGCGCAGGATTTTTCCATCCGTCTCGAGCAAAAGGCCATTCAAATAGTAGCGAACGTCCTGCTGTGCCATCGAAAAGTGCGTCTTGTCGATCAAACGTCTGAAATCTCCCTGGGAGAGAGTCAGTGTCTGTTGGGCGTTGATCTCCTCGACCACCGGAAACTCCGCGGCGGGCAACGTCGACAGAGTGAATCGCGATTTTCCGCCCTTGATCGACACACGATCGCCGTCGGTCGCGACCGTTACCACCGTTTTCTCGGGCAGCGCCCGGAAGATATCGAGCAATTTCCGACCCGGCACTGTCACATCGCCTGGCTGCTGAACCGTCGCATCACTTGCCGCCACCAGCTCCACTTCGAGATCGGTGCCGGTGATGCTGATCCGGTTATTCCGCGCAGCCACCAGGACGTTGGAGAGAACCGGCATTGTTTGCCGACGTTCGACGACGCCGATGACGCTTTGCAGGGGAGCGAGGATTTGCTCGCGGGTCGCGGAGAGCTTCATGCGATTGCCTTCTGTTCTTAATGATTTAAAGCCAGTAGTAGCAGTAGTAGAGCCTGTGGACAGTGTGGACGACTCCAAAACCGCCTCTGCATCAGTCCCTTGCCAATCATTTTCTATCTAACCAACTTACCCACAGCCTGATGATCCCCTGTGTGTGAGCTGTGGACTATTTTGTCCACAAAACTATCCACAGGCACTGCACAGTCATCCCGTCAGGGTT
This sequence comes from Candidatus Limnocylindria bacterium, assembly GCA_035489355.1. GTDB lineage: Bacteria > Verrucomicrobiota > Verrucomicrobiia > Limisphaerales > SIBH01 > JANNGC01. The sequence continues at coordinate 3,781 of DATHKK010000136.1, read as the reverse complement.
CTCAACAGGTTTTGATAATCCTCGCCGACGCGCTGCTCGGACACGCGCAATTCGCGGATGCGCCCGCAGGCATGCAACACCGTGGTGTGATCACGCCCGCCGAATGCGTCGCCAATTTCCGGAAGACTGTGCGTCGTCAATTCTTTCGCGAGCGCCATCGCAACCTGGCGCGGCCGTGCGATGGAACGACTACGCCGTTTTGAAAGCAGATCTGCCACGCGCACTTTGTAGTAGTCGGCAACCGTCTTCTGAATATTTTCGATAGTGATCAATTTCGCCTGCAATGTCAGCAGGTCTTTCAACGCGTCCTTGGTGAAATCGAGCGTGATGGCCTTGCCCGTGAAACGCGAATTCGCGATCACGCGCTTCAATGCACCCTCGAGTTCGCGCACGTTCGAACGAATGCGCTTCGCGATGAAGAACGCAACTTCTTCCGGCAGCATGACGTTTGCCGCCTGCGCTTTGCCGATGAGAATTGCCACACAGGTCTCGAGCTCGGGCGGTTCAATGGCAACCGTGAGGCCCCATCCGAAGCGGGATTTAAGCCTTTCCTCCAACCCCGACACTTCTTTCGGATAACGATCCGCGGTGACGATGACCTGCTGCTGGCCTTCGAGCAGCGCGTTGAACGTGTGAAAAAACTCTTCCTGCGAACGATCTTTGTTCGCGAAAAACTGGATGTCATCGATGAGCAGAGCGTCGAGCGATCGATACGCCGTCTTGAACTCGTTCATCTTGTTGTGCTGAAGCGCGATGACCATGTCGCTCACGAATCGCTCGGAGTGAATGTACGCAATGCGCGCATCCGGATCGCGCGCCTTTATGGCGTGACCCACGGCCTGCATGAGATGGGTCTTGCCGAGACCGACGCCGCCATAGATGAACAGCGGGTTGTAGGCGCGGCCGGGATTCTCGGCGACCTGAACAGCCGCGGCCTTCGCGAGCTGATTGCTCTTTCCTTCGACGAAGCCGTTGAACGTGAAATCGGGATTGAGCCGGACGCCGACGACGATGCCCTCGCTGCGCTTCGGACGCGGTACGCCGTTGACTTCGACTGCCTTGAGTTGCACCTGCTCGGGTGCGCGCGACCCCACTTCCACGGTCACGATGGGCGCGTCGCCCTCGACGAACCGGCGCACGATTTCCCCGAGACGCGACAACAGGTGCGCGTTTACCCAATCCACGGCGAAACGATTGGGCGCCAGCAACTTGAGGGCGCCATTGCTCTCCACTGCCTGCAGCGGACGCACCCACATGTTGAAGTGCTCGCCCGGTAGCTCGTCTTCCAGGGCGCGCATGCAGCGCGTCCAGAGTGAGCTCCCATCCACCTGTGTGGTTTCGCGCGTTACTGCTGTCACAGGTGGATATGTCCGCTGGGGGAGCTTGGGGCTGGAAAAAGGGGGGCGAAGTCTAGCCGTTCCTGACCGGATTGTGTTGACACCCCCGGGGGCTGCTGCTTAACCTTCCCGCCCTTTTTTCCGGAAGATCAGCGGCTTTGGGCCGATCATCATGAAACGCACTTATCAGCCGAGTAAGATCAAGCGCAAACGCGCCACGGGTTTTCGCGCCCGCATGAAAACCACAGGCGGGAAAAAGGTTCTTGCGCGCCGCCGCTCGAAGGGCCGCAAGAAGATCGTTCCCTAAAGACGCGCGAGTTCGTCAGCGCGGGCCGCAATGCAGCCCAATTCCCGACCGTTACGTTTTGGCGCCGAGCTGCGCCTGCGGAGCAAGCTGCAGTTCGATGCGATGTACGCGGGTGGCCGCCGCATCGACGACCGATTTTTCGGACTACGAGTGAAGCCGAACGGTCTTACACATCCGAGGCTCGGGCTCGCGGTGGCGGTGAAAACCGCCGGCAACGCTGTTGCGCGAAATCGGCTGCGGCGCCAGGTGCGCGAATCGTTCCGCCTGGCACAACACGGGTTGCCAGCTGTCGATATCGTGGTGGCTGCAAAAATTCCTTCGCGTGAAGCACCTGCGTCAACGCTGCGTGCTAGCCTCGCGACCCTTTGGCAACGCGTCGCAACCACATGCGCTACGTCCTGAAATATCTGATCCGCGGGTACCAACTCGCCATCAGCCCGTTTCTCGGGCCGCGCTGCCGTTTCTATCCGTCGTGCTCGCACTACGCGATTGAAGCCATCGAAACGCACGGTGCGTGGCAAGGCTGCTGGCTGACGATGAAACGCATTTCCCGTTGTCACCCCTGGCATGAAGGCGGATTCGATCCGGTACCCGGCCGATGTTTGAAACACTCGCATGACTAACAACATTCGTGTCTTCCTGTGGCTGGGTCTCGCGCTCGCCCTATGGCTCAACTACTCGCAATGGCAGATGGACTACGGCCCGAAGCCCGTACCCGCCGTAAGCGACCCAACGACACCGAATAGCACTTCGGGCGCGCCAAAACCGCCGGATATCGCCGACAGCGTTCCGCAGGCGACACAAATGGCGCCCGCCGCCGGCGAGTCGCCCGAAGCGGCCGCGAGTACCGACGTGCCGAAAGCAACGGCCGCCGATACGGTTGAAGCCGCCGGCGCCAAAAAGATCCGCGTCACCACTGACGTACTCGTGCTCGACATTTCGCTCACCGGTGGAACGCTCGTGCACGCGGAATTGCCGGGGTATCCGATCGTCAAGGGACAGCCCGCGCCCGTGGTGCTTTTCAACACGGATTCGCCGACCAGTAACTATGTGCTGCGCACCGGCCTCGCGAATCCGAAGAGCGCCAATAGCCCGACGCACCAGGCCATATTCACAGCGCCCGCGGAACAGTTCTCCCTCGCGCCCGGCCAGGATGAATTGCGTGTACCGCTCACCTGGACCGATGGCAATGGCATCACAGTCACGAAAACTTTCGTCTTCACGCGCAGCATGTTCGTCATCGGTCTCGAATACCGAATCGACAATGCCACGCAGTCGCCGTGGCAGGCGGCGCCGTACTCGCGCATCGTTCGCTCCGATCCGCCGGTTGAGCGGTCGATGTTTCACGTCGAGAGCTACGCGACACGCGGGCCGGCAATCTACGACGGCAAGAAATACAGCAAGCTCAAGATCGACAAGAAAGAAGACGCTGCACTTTCAATCGACGTGACCAACGGCTGGATCGCCGGCATGCAGCATCACTTCGTGAGCGCGGTCGTTCCGGATCACACGGCGCCGCAACACTTCACGCTGCAGGTGAATGGACGCGAATATTCGCTGACGGCGCTGGGACAAGTGCAATCCGTGCCGCCCGGCGGCAGCAAGACGCGGAAAGAATCGTTGTTCGTCGGACCGAAACTGCAGAAGCAGCTCGACTCCGTGCACCCGGAGCTGAGCCGCGTCGCCGATTACGGCGTGCTGACGTTGTTGTCCAAGCCGCTCTTCTGGCTGCTCGATCACGCGCACTCGATCGTGCGCAACTGGGGACTCGCGATCATTCTCGTGACGTTCCTGCTCAAGCTGATGTTCTATCCGCTGTCGGAAAAAGCCGGGCGCTCGATGGCGCGCATGCGTGCGCTCGCGCCGCGCATGAAGACGCTGCAGGAAACCTACAAGGACGACCGCTCCAAACTCGGCCAGGCAACCATGGAGCTGTACAAGCAGGAGAAGGTCAACCCGCTTGCCGGCTGCCTGCCCATGATCATTCAGATGCCAGTGTTCCTGGCGTTCTACTGGGTGCTGCTCGAGAGCGTGGAGATGCGCCAGGCGCCGTTCTTCGGGTGGATCAACGATCTGTCGGCGCGCGACCCGTTCTTCATTCTTCCCGTGCTCAACGGACTCGCAATGTGGGGTCAGT
>DATHKK010000135.1:0-5149 GCA_035489355.1 Candidatus Limnocylindria bacterium | reverse complement strand
CTACACCGCATTGCTGGCGCGGCGGCTCGTGGAACGCGGCGTGCGCTTCGTGCAGATTTATCACAACAACTGGGACAATCACTCGAACATTTCCGGACGCTTGCCGTCGCAGTGCAAAGACGTGGACCAGGCGACGTATGGTTTGATCAATGACCTGAAGGCGCGCGGGCTTTTCGATTCGACTCTGATCATCTGGGGCGGCGAATTTGGGCGCACCATTTACAGCCAGGGCGGGTTGAGCAAGGAAAACTACGGCCGCGACCATCATCCGCGTGCGTTCACGATGTGGATGGCCGGCGGCGGCGTGAAGGGCGGCACGATTTACGGCACGACCGACGACTTCAGTTACAACGTGGTGGAGAATCCCGTTCACGTCCGCGACCTCCACGCGACCATTCTGCATCTGCTCGGCATTGATCATCGGCGGTTCACGGTGAAGTGGCAGGGTTCGGATATGAAACTGACGGGCGTGGAGGCGGAAGGGCAGGTCGTGAAAGCGGTGTTGGCGTAATAGTTCCAAGATCCAAGCACCAAGTTCCAAGCTCCAGAGAAGCACCAAGCTCTAACCTCCAAGAACCGCGTACGCACGGCTCGCTTGGAGCCGCGGTTCACTGTCGGTTCATTCGGGTGATTGGTGTTTGGATTTTCTCTGAAGCTTGGAACTTGGAGCTTGGTGCTTTTTCTTCGTAACCTCGCCCCGCCGTTGTCTCAGGAACCGGGCACGATGAAAACCAACGAATCGACGAATGCCTGTCCCAAGTGCGGTGGGCCTGTCCCCGCTGAGGCTCCGCAGGGTCTGTGTCCCAAGTGTGTGATGGCCCAGGCGATGGCGGCTGAGGCTGCGCCCACTGCCACCGTCAACATCCCGTCGCTCGAACGCCTCGCCGTCGCGTTCCCACAGTTGCAAATCCTCGAACTCATCGGGCGCGGTGGGATGGGCTTTGTTTTCAAAGCCCGCCAGCCGCACCTCGACCGCTTCGTCGCGCTCAAGCTCCTGCCCGATTCGCTCGCGCACGATCCGCAGTTTGCCGAGCGCTTCAATCGCGAAGGCCGCGTGCTCGCGCGCCTGAACCATCCGAACATCGTCAGCATCTTCGACTTCGGGCAGGCGGGCGGCTTCTACTACCTGATGATGGAATACGTGGATGGCGTGAACCTGCGCCAGGCGATGCAGGCGGGGCGGTTCTCACCCGCCGAGGCCCTGACCATCGTGCCGAAGATTTGCGAGGCGCTCCAGTTCGCGCACGAGGAAGGCGTTCTCCACCGCGACATCAAGCCCGAGAACATCCTGCTCGACGCCAAGGGCCGCGTGAAAATCGCCGACTTCGGCATCGCCAAGCTCGTGGGCGAGGAGCATCCCGACGTTTCGCTCACCGCCACCGGCGCGGCGCTCGGCACCATGCACTACATGGCCCCGGAGCAAATCGAGAAGCCGTCCACGGTCGATCATCGTGCGGACATTTATTCGCTCGGCGTCGTCTTCTACGAACTGCTCACCGGCGAACTGCCGCTCGGACGCTTCGGCCCTCCGTCGGCCAAAACCCCGGTCGATTCGCGCGTGGATGACGTGGTGATGCGCACGCTGGAGCGGGAGCGCGAGAAGCGTTTCCAAAGCGCGGGCGAGATGGGGACGACCGTCGAGCATCTCACCGAAGTGGGCGCTGGAACTTTCAAATCGGCACCGCCGCGCGAACCTAGCCTTACCAGCACGCCAGCCCAGGGACCGCGCGGCACAATCGTAATCGGACATCCCTCGTTGGTGAAACGTCCCGCGCAGGCGCTGCTGGTCACGGGCATCCTCAACTGGATCGGCAGCATTATTGTCGTGGCCCTGCTCCTCTACACCTCCCTGGGGCAAACGTGGATTCTCTCTCCGTCTCAGCTTGTTGCGGTCGGCGTGCTCATTCTCCTCTCCAGCTCGGTGATCATCATTGGCGCGCTGAAGATGATGAAGTTGGAAGCGTATCCCCTGGCTGTCGTCGCTTCCATGCTGGCGATGATTACGACTCCCGGCAGCATCATCGGGTTGCCGATTGGATTGTGGGCGCTCATCACGCTCCGGCGCGCGGACGTGCGGACGGCGTTCGAGTCACAAGTCGCGACACGACTGAGTGGCGTGCTCAAGTGGGCGTTTCTCGCATTGCTCGTATTCGGAGTAGGATTCGTCATCACGACCCATTTCCGCGGGCGTCAAACCGAAGCCAACGTTTCTGGCCCAAACCTTGCGGGCGACACCAACACCACGCCGTGGATTCGCTTCACCTTCACCGCCGTCGAACTGCGTGAGGTGCAGGGCGTGCGCTGGCTGGTCATTGATTACCTGGACGACGTGCATGGCGAATGTCAGAAGTCGTTCCCGTGGGAGACGACCATTCCCGGCTTCAAGCCTGTGACGCGCGCGACCGAGTTCCTCAAGGAGGGAGACAAGGATTCGCCGCCGGTGCGCCATCAACGCATCGAGTATCGGATGCCCGACTCGTCGCCGCGCGACCAGCTTGAGCGGCTGCGCGACAACTTGGAGAAGGCGCTGAAACAAAAATCCTTTCGTCTGGAACTGAGGGAAAACGAAATACCTTTGCTGCTCTTCGAGCTTCCCGGCGTGGAAGGCGGCTCGCTCCAAGCCCGGATCAAAGTGGTGCCACCGCTGCAAACAGTTCCGGCTACACCGCAACGAACATTGGGAGCATTGCGTCTCGTCGGCGCAGGAAGCTTTCAGAACATCGCGCTCATTAATCTCGAATCAATGCACAGTCATCCGTTGCACTACATTACGGCGCGCTTTTCGGGACCGGAATTGCCCCAAGAAGTGGCGCTGGCTCCAAAGGCTGTCAATGGACCGTATGTCGTGCCCTCAGCTAATGAAGACATCGCAATACCCGTGACGGAACCCATCGCTAACGGCGATCCTGTGGGAACCAATCAAGCGCCCACGGCCAGCGCCATCAGAGTGGAATGTCCCGGCATTTACTCCATGTCCTTTGTGCTTCCAGATGAAAACGCTGCTCGCGAAGCAGATCGGCAAATCAAAATAGCTTTGGCCGGTGCTTTGACCCTGAAGAGCGGCCAGCCAATTGTTCTGTTCACGGTTGGAGAACGGAAAGCGTGGCTGGAAGTGCATCCCTTTTATCCCGCTCCGAACAAGTTTGCGTTCTTTCGTCATGGAGGACGCTCGCCGGCCATCGCTGCCAGCAGCAATCATATCGAGTGCGCTGTCGCCACCATTCCACCAGGCCACGAACTAAAACTCGTGGGGCGTTTGATGCTCAACGGCCAGAACCGACCGGAACCGACATTTGGCACCACGCTGACCAGCGGACCCAATGAACCCGGAGTCTATTGGCTGACGTGGTATTCATTGCCCAACCCGCAGACGATGGATGACGGCGTGGGGGAAGATTGGGAATTGCTAGTCCACGATGCGACGGGTCACGAATTACTCCGCGTGCAAGCGCCGGAAGGATTGAAACGAGGATGGTCACGCCGGTGGGTTGGAGATAGCAGGAGAACCGCCAAGGCTGGCGAGCCAATCCAACAAATCCTTTTCCAGAAAGTGGAAACGAACATAGCAGGCGACCGCCGTCCGAGTTACGTGAATTTGGAAATGACCATGCACCGCTCCGGCGTTCCAGACCGATGATTGTTCAAACCATTCAGACTCATGATTGATCCCGCGCCGTCTCACGCCTTCGCCCCTACGCGCTGGACGCTCGTTCTGCGCGCGCGGGGCGAAAGCGTCGAGGCGCGCGGGGCGTTGAGTGAATTGTGCGAGGCGTATTACCAGCCCGTCTTCCGCTTTCTGCGCCGCGAGGGGCGCGAGGAGGATGCGGCACGTGAACTCACGCAGGAGTTTTTCGCGCGCCTGTTGGCGCGGGGTGGCGTCGGCGCGGCTGACCCACAGCGTGGGCGCTTTCGCTCCTACCTGCTCGGCGCGGTGAATCACTTTCTGGCCGACCAACGCGATCACGCCCGCCGTGAAAAACGCGGTGGCGGCGCCAGCCCGGAATCGCTGGATGCCGATGAGGGAACGTCGCCCGCGCTCCAGGTCGCCGACCATGCCAGTGCGCCAGATGATGCGGTCTTCGATCGCGCTTGGGCGCTGGCCGTGATGGATCGCACGCTCCATTCGCTCGCCGTTGAATTCGCCAACGAAGGAAAATCAGATCACTTCGCGGCGCTGAAACCGTGGCTCGCGGGCGACGCGGCGTTACTGCCTCAAGCCGAAGCCGCTGCGCGTCTGGGTGTGAGCGAGAGCGCGATCAAGGTAGCCATTCATCGCCTGCGAAAAAGATTCCGCGAAATGATTCGCACCGAAATTGCGCAGACCGTTGAAACTCCTGCCGAAGTGGACACCGAGTTGCGCTACCTCGTGGAAGTTCTGGCGCGCGGGTGAACGAACTGGCCTGACGCGGATCGCACGACGGAATTTTCGCGATGCTGCGATGGCACGGCACTTTCGACTGAGTCTGCCTTCTTGGAATTGACATTCCGAGCGAGAGGCGGGTAACACTCGATGATTGAAAGTCAACGCAACGCGCGCTCGGACAAATTCGTTCGGCTGAGAAGCGCGAGACCGAGTTAGCACATCGCTTATGTGTTTATTCGGTTCCAAGGGAGGGCTTCGCAATAACGCAAGCCGCTGATGATTCTGAAGGTCATTTGTCTTTGCCCATTTAACTCTAAGACTGTTCGGAGGATTTTTTTCTCCATTTGAAAACTCGGCTGCCTATGAAAACGCTCCAGCTTCTTCACCACTTCCCAACACTGCGCCGGTTCGCACCCGCTCGACGGATTGTCGCGGCCCTGGTATTTCTGTGCGCCTTCGCCGGCACGTCCAGCGCTACCAACATTATCAGCGGCATCATCAGCGAGCCGGGCGAACGCGACGTTTACACGTTCAGTCTCGCGACGAACGCGCGGTGCTATTTCGATTCGCTGGTCAATAGCGGCAATCTCCAGTGGACGCTGCGCGGGCCGCAAGGAACGCTCGTGGCCAATCGCGGTTTTAACGGTTCGGATGCGCAGTCGATTGGCGACCCGGTGCTCGCGCTGCCGGCGGCGGACTACACGCTCACCATCGAAAGTTCATCGGGCACAACCAACGCCTATTCGTTTCGCCTGGTGAACTTCGTTGATGCCACACTGCTCGTGC
>DATHKK010000134.1:0-6777 GCA_035489355.1 Candidatus Limnocylindria bacterium | reverse complement strand
CGAACTGAACGCCGGGCGCGAAATGGCGACGCTAGCGGTGACGAATCTCGGCGACCGGCCGGTGCAGGTCGGCAGCCACTACCATTTCATCGAGACGAACGCGCAACTGCGCTTCGATCGCGCGAAGGCATACGGCAAGCGGTTGGATATTCCCGCTGGCACGGCGGTGCGTTTCGAGCCGGGCGAGACGAAAACGGTGAAGCTCGTGGAAATTGCGGGGAACAAAGTGATTCGCGGCGGGAACAATCTCGCGAGCGGTGAGATCAACGAAGCGGGCAAAGCCGCTGCCGTGGAGCGGGTGAAGCAAAACAAATTCGCGAATGAAAACTGAAATGAACCGCAGAGGCGCAGAGACGCAGAGTTCAGAATTTCCTCTCTGCGCCTCTGCGTCTCTGCGGTTCAAACAACCATGAGTCATCGCATGAATCGTCGGCACTACGCCGACATGTTCGGGCCGACCACGGGCGACAAGGTGCGTCTCGGAGACACGTCGCTCATCCTCGAAGTCGAGAAGGACCGCACCACTTACGGCGACGAGTGTAAGTTCGGTGGTGGCAAAGTCATTCGCGAAGGAATGGGCCAAGCGGCGGGCGTCGGCGCGGACATCGCGCTTGATTGTGTCATCACGAACGCGCTCATCGTCGATTACACTGGTATTTACAAAGCCGACGTTGGGATCAAGAACGGGCTGATTCACGGCGTCGGCAAAGCGGGCAATCCTGACGTGATGGCCGGCGTCACGCCAAACATGATCGTGGGCGTCACCACCGAAGTCATCGCGGGCGAAGGACTCATCATCACCGCCGGCGGACTCGACACGCATATCCATTTCATTTGTCCTCAGCAGGCGGATGAAGCGATTGCGGCCGGACTGACGACGATGATTGGCGGCGGCACCGGCCCGGCGGTCGGCACGTGCGCGACGACTTGCACGCCTGCACCGTTTTACTTTCGCGCGATGCTGCAGGCCGTCGATTCACTTCCGCTCAACTTTGGTTTCACTGGCAAGGGGAACACGGCGCTGCCCGCAGGTTTACCCGACCAGATTCTCGCTGGCGCGATTGGATTGAAGCTGCACGAGGACTGGGGGACGACGCCGGCAGCGATTGATTGTTGTCTGGGTGTCGCGGACGAGCACGATGTTCAAGTCACGATTCACACCGACACGTTGAATGAGTCGGGATTCGTTGAAGCGACCATCGCGGCGTTCAGGGGGCGTACGATCCACACGTATCACAGCGAAGGCGCGGGCGGCGGACACGCGCCGGACATCATTCGGATCTGCGGCGAGCCGAATGTGTTGCCGAGTTCCACGAACCCGACGCGGCCTTACACCATCAACACCATCGACGAGCACCTTGACATGCTGATGGTGTGTCATCACCTCGATCCAAATTTACCGGAGGACGTCGCGTTCGCGGAGAGCCGCATCCGCGGTGAGACGATTGCGGCCGAAGATATTCTCCACGATCTCGGCGCCATCAGCATGATGAGCAGCGATTCGCAAGCGATGGGTCGCATCGGCGAGGTCATCACGCGCACGTGGCAAACGGCGGACAAGATGAAGCAGCAGCGCGGCGCGCTGCCGGGCGACAAAAGCGGAAACGACAACGCGCGCATCAAACGCTACATCTCGAAGTACACGATCAATCCCGCCATTGCACATGGTGTGAGTCATCTCGTCGGCTCAATCGAAGTCGGAAAACTTGCCGACCTGGTGTTGTGGAAGCCGTCGATGTTCGGCGCGAAGCCGGAGATGGTCATCAAAGGCGGCATCATTGCATGGTCGCAAATGGGTGATCCCAACGCGAGCATTCCCACGCCGCAGCCGGTTTACATGCGTCCGATGTTCGGCGCGTTTGGGCGTGCGGTCGGCGGCACGTCCATCGCGTTCGTCAGCCAGCTCTGCAAAGAGAAGCGCGTGGCGGAAGGATACGGTTTGACCAAGCGTATCGAACCGGTCCGCAACGTCCGCAAGCTCACCAAGCGCGACATGAAGTGGAACGATGCTCTGCCGAAGATCACTGTCGATCCCGAAACCTACGAGGTGCGCGCGGACGGCGAGTTGTTGAAATGCGAACCGGCGACGGTGCTGCCACTGGCGCAGCGTTACTTCCTTTTTTAATGAACCGCAGAGGCGCAGAGACGCAGAGAAAAGAAGAAAACGCCGTTTTCTCCTCTGCGTCTCTGCGTCTCTGCGGTTCGACTGACTGGCTTCTCTGGCAACTCGCGGATTCTGCGTTTCCCGCTGGCGGCTTCGCGCATTCGGGCGGACTCGAAGCGGCGCGGCAACATCGTGAAGTGTGTGGCGGGAGCGAACTCATCGAGTATCTGCGCACGGGTTTGAACCAACTGGCTCACAATGCGATGCCGTTCGCTCACGCGGCGTTTTCAAGCGGGCGCGAGTTCAGTGAAGTGGATCGACTGTGCGACGCATTTCTTTCCAATCACGTCGCGAACCGCGCGAGCCGGGCGCAGGGGCAGGCGTTTCTGGCATCGGTCGAGAAGATTTTTGGGAACACCGAGATCAGCGCGTTTCGCTCGGGCGTTCTGGAGCAAAGTCTGCCGGGGCACTTTGCGCCGGTGTTCGGACGTGTCGTGCGATTGCTCGGGCTGGACTCGGATTCCGCGGCGCGGTTGTTCGTGTTTGTGCATCTGCGCGGCTGGATCAGCGCGGCGGTGCGGTTGAATATCGTTGGTCCCTTGGAAGGGCAGGGGATTCAACATCAGCTTGCCGGCGCAGCAGAGAGCGTGGCGCTGCGCTGCGGTGATGTGGCGTTGGAGGATGCCGCGCAGACGGCGCCGTTGCTCGATCTCTGGCAAGGCACGCAGGACCGTTTGTATTCACGGCTGTTTCAAACATGACTTATGCGAATCCTTCTTCACGGCGGACATGATCACGAGCATGGCGGGCACGGCCACACACACGAGGCGCTCGATCATCCTGGCCGCTTCGATGAGCGCGATTTACCGCTGCACCGTGACTTCTCACGGCGCGCCTTCACGGTGGGCGTGGGCGGTCCCGTGGGCAGCGGGAAGACGGCGTTGATGCTTCAACTTTGTAAACGTTTGCGCGAGCGCATGAGTCTGGCGGCGGTCACCAACGACATCTTCACGAAGGAGGACGGCGAGTTCCTCGTGAAGAATGGCGCGCTCGAAGCCGAGCGCATTCGTGCCGTCGAGACGGGTGGTTGTCCGCACGCCGCCATTCGCGAGGACATTTCTGCCAACCTGCTCGCGCTCGAAGAACTGCACCGCAAGTTCAAGCCGGACATTCTGCTCATCGAGTCGGGCGGGGACAATCTGGCCGCGTGCTTCAGCCGGGAGCTTGCCGATTACACGATCCAGGTGATCGATGTTTGTGGCGGCGACAAAATCCCGCGCAAGGGCGGCCCGGGCATCACGCAGTCCGATCTCCTCGTGATCAATAAAACGGATCTGGCGGCTGGTGTCGGCGCGGACTTGGACGTGATGGCCGGCGACTCGAAGAAGATGCGCGGCAGCGGCCCATTCGTCTTGGCGCAAGTGAAGCATGGCGTCGGAATCGAAGAGATCGTCGATCACATTGTTCACTCCTGGCAACATGCAGCGGGGGTGGAGCATTCCCATTAACGCTCGGGACAGCGTGTTTGCCGGGGCGAAAGCTGGTCCAGGTTCCATTCGCGTCCAGAATTATTTTTTGCCGACTGCCAAAAAAGCTACCGCACGATCTGCGGCCCCTTTGCGGCTGGCCCGGTCTCCCCCGCGCGAATCAGACAAACAACAAAAATTTGTTGAGTGGCACGGCAGCGGCTAAGGGTCAGATACTCTATGGCCCAAGGCAGGAAAGAAGTGTCAGTCGAGACGAAGCCCGTTGGTGCGGGCGGTCGCGTGCCCCTGCCGGACGCGCCCGAACCGAAAGTGATTTCGCCGTCCACGCCCTCGCTTCCGACTCAAACGCTGCCTTCGCTTGCTCCGCGTCGTGGCGCTGGTTGGGAACAACAGCGGGACCGGCTGCGCAAGCTGGTGGCAGAAAACCCGATCCAGGACATTTCGCAGGAAGAATTGGATGCGCACTTCAATGGCATGCCGTCGCGCTATTGGGAACAGGTGGATGAGAGTGAACTCATCTGGGGCCTGCAAAATGTGCATCGGTTCCTTTACGGCGTAGTGGCCAGCCCGAGCGCTGACACGCCGGTGGTCGTGAACTGGCGTTACTTCAAAGAGCAAGGCTACACGAAGGTACTCGTGTGTACGTGGGACCGCATGGGCTTGCTTGCGAAGGTCGCGGGCTACATCAGCGCGCTGCACCTGAATGTGGTGCGCGCCGAAGTGTACACGCGGGCCGACAACCTCGTGCTCGACTCGTTCTGGCTGTGCAACGCCGAGCAGGAGCACGTCAGCGATCCGGAGCGTTTGCGCCAGTTCGTCTTTTTGCTGGAAGGCGGGTTGAGCGAGTCGCCGAGCTTCGCCTCAACGTGGGCTTTGGAGACGCACAAGTATCTGCCGCGCATGAAACGGATTGTCCCGGCCGTCGCGTTTAACAATCTGGATTCAGCGGAGCACACCATCGTGACGGTGGAAGCTTCGGAGCGTCCGGGCCTGCTCCATGACATGCTCAAGGTGTTAGGCGATAACAAGTTGAACATCAGCGAGGCGTTGATCGACACGGTGGATGAGGTTGCCCATGACATTTTTTTCCTGACGGACGAGCGCCGGAGCAAGGTGCTGGCAGAGGATCGATTGATGGCGATCGAACACCGGCTAATCGAAGCGGTGATGTGATTGGAGCTACGGCTTAACCGAACCATTGGCGCGCAGCTCGCTCCGGTGCCGCGCAGCGCTCCGCACGTTTATCTTTGCGCCCGGATGTTCAGCACTTCATGCACAAAGCGCAGCTTCTCGATGGCTGGCGCGGAAAGGACGAACGGATAAAGATCCGAAAGCCCCATGCCACGATTGAGTTCATTCAGCGCGTAGGTGAGCGGCAGCCAGTTTTCCAGAATGCGATCGAAGCCACCGTTCCAGGCTGAAATATTTTTCGGATCGGCGGTCATGGCTTTTGCGTCCGGATGCCTGGGCCGCAGGGTCACGCCGAAGCTCGCCGCCGTTTCCACTGTGTCCACGATGTGAAAATAATGGGCTGAAGTTTCCGCCCAATCCTCCCACGGATGGGCCGCGGCGTAAGCGCTGACGTGGCGCATTTGCCAATCCCCCGGCGGACCTTGCTGATAATAATTCTGGAGCGCGGCTCCGTAATCGCGGGTTTCATCGCCAAACAGTTTGCGGAAGCGATGGAGTTGGCGCGTGTGGACCAGAAGTTCCTCCCAGTAATAGTGGGCCACCTCGTGTCGCATGTGCCCGAGCAGCGTGCGAAAAGGTTCGCGCAAGGTGACACGCCGCCGCTCGCGTTCGCTGTCGTCCGCTTCCGCGACGTTGATGGTGATCACGCCTTCGTCGTGGCCGGTCAGCACGGGCGGGCCGCCGGCCGGATCACTCAGAAATCGAAAACGCAGCGGGTGACGCCTCCACAGTGGCGCACCTTCAGTCGGCAAGCGCAGGCGCAACAGGGTGTAAATGACGCGGCGCTTGGCCGTCTCCAGTTTCTGCCAAAGCTCGCGGTTGTTCGGCACCGTCAGATCGGGAATAACCTCATTGAGCCGGCACGAGACGCAAAATGGATTGGAATCCTCGGCTGGAACCAGCCAGTTGCAAACCTGATGCTGCTGTCCGTTGGCGCACTGTCTATAGATCCGACCGTGTGCCGCGGGCGCCAGCGCCCGCCATGTTCCATCCCCCTTGGATTCAAGCGGGCTGAGATCGATCACGTCCGGCAGAAACCCCAGCACATGATTGCACCGCACGCATTGAACGTTCTCAAAAAACAAGAGGCTGCCACATTCGCCGCAGTGGAACGCCTTCATTTTGATTCTGTCATGTCGGGCAACGCTACCACATCCACGGAGACGTCCAGCGTGTGGTCGCCCGTGCCGAGGATGACTCCGTGAATCGGACTCACGTCATTGTAGTCGCGACCGTAGGCGACCGCGATGTGGCGCGTGGTCGGAACCACGTTGTTCGTCGGATCGATGTCGAGCCAGCCGATGCCGTGACAATAAAATGAAATCCAGGCGTGCGAGGCGTCCGCTCCCACGAGCCGCGGTTTGCCGAGCGGGGGATCGGTTTCGAGATAACCGCTGACGTAACGCGCGGGCAGGCCGAGCGAGCGCAGGCAGGCGATCTCCAGTTGCGCGAAATCCTGGCAGACACCGCGGCGGTTTTTAAACACTTCCTCCAGCGGCGTCGCGAGCGTGGTGGCTTTGGGATCGAATTTGAAATCGCGATGAATGCGCGCCGTGAGGTCGAGGACCGCTTCGAAGATGGGACGCTCCTTCAGAAAGGACGGCGCCGCGTAAGCCGAAAAATCATCCGCCATTCGAACAAAGGGTGAATCGAAAATAAATTCACTGGCCTCGAGCGATTGACCGATCTGGCGGCCCCGGCTGAATTCCCGCACGGATTCCCACGCCAGGGTTTCGCCCGGCACAGCCACGCAGGGGCGCACGACGGAGACATTGCTCATCGACTCGATCGTGAGCATTTGGTGAGCGCCCTCGATCGTTACGAACGTCACGGCGTTGCCGAAATAATCGATGTGCTGTCCGGAAACGGCGGGCGCGGGATCGATCGTCACCTCGTGATTCATGCAGCGTTGCTGCAACAAATCGCGCGGCTTGAGGCGCAGCAGATGATGCGATAACGACACGCTGTCCGTGTAATCGTAAGTGGTGGTGTGAG
>DATHKK010000133.1:0-7284 GCA_035489355.1 Candidatus Limnocylindria bacterium | reverse complement strand
GTCCGGTTTGAACAAGCGATGCAAATCACCAAAGCAGGCGAATACGCGGTGCTGGGCCTCATGTGCCTGGCGAGGCGGCCAGTTGGCTCGGTGGTCATGGTGGATGAAGTCAGCCGCGAGGAACACATTCCGAAGAGTTTTGCGGCAAAGATTTTTCAATCACTGGTGAAGGGCAAACTGGTGAAGTCGAATCGCGGTTCCGGCGGCGGGTTCACGCTGCTGAAGAAGCCGGGCGATATCACCGTGCTCGAAGTGATTGAAGCAATTGAAGGGAAGATTGCGTTCCAACGCTGCCTCTCGGAAGACGAGCCGACGTGCGAGCACTTTGGCGGTTGCGCGCTCTGCGGTTTGTTCGAGCAGGCGCAGGACCGCGTGAAGGATGTGTTTTCCCGAACTACTTTGGCGGATTTGATGAAGACGCACGTGCCGGTCGGTGACAGTCATCGGTCGAGCGCGCGTCGCGGTGAATTGAAACTACAAACTGAAAGAAAACTCGTATGAGCGAAACTTACACACTCTACAACCAGACGGTCATGGAACACTTCATGAATCCGCGCAACATGGGCGACATCAAGGACGCCGACGGCGTGGGCGAAGTCGGCGCGGCGGCGTGCGGCGACATCATGAAAATCAGCCTCAAGATCAAAGACGGCAAAATCGAGGACGCGCGCTTCAAGACGTTCGGCTGCGGCTCGGCCATTGCCAGTTCCAGCATGGCGACGGAATTGATCAAAGGCCGCAGCATCGACGAAGCGATGAACTTCTCGAACCAGGAAGTAGTGGACGCCCTCGGTGGATTGCCGCCGGTGAAGATTCACTGCTCCGTGCTCGCGGAAGAAGCGCTCAAGGCGGCGCTGGAAGATTACTTGAAGAAGCATCCGGAGATGGCGAAGAAGGGCGAAGCGGTCGCGGCCTAGTCGGATTCTCTTTGACCAGCCCACGATTCGCCGCGTCAGCGCCGAACGTGGGCTGATTTATTCACGACTGAACGTCCTCGGATCCGAAACTCAATTTTTATGCGCCAAGTTTATCTCGACCACCAGGCGAGCACGCCGGTTCTGCCGGAAGTGTTCGACGCCATGAAGCCGTTCTTCACCGAGGCATTCGGCAATCCGTCGTCGCTGCACCAGCACGGATTGCGCGTGCGCGATGCGCTGGCCAAGGCGCGCTCGCAATACGCCGCGCTCATTAATGCCGAGTCGCCGGACGACATCATCTTCACGTCGGATGGCACGGAGGCGGCGAACCTCGCCATCAAGGGCGTGGCTTACGCGAATCAGCGCAAGGGCACGCACCTCGTCGTGTGCGAGACGGAGCATCCGTCGGTGGTCAACTCGATTGAGTTCCTCGAAAAGCAGGGCTTCACCTGCACGCGCGTGAAGGTGGACCGCGAAGGCATGCTGAATCCCGAGGACGTGCGCGCGGCGCTCACGGACAAGACGACTCTGATCGCGGTGCATCACGTGAACCACGACATCGGAACCATTGAGCCAATCAAGGAGATTGGAAAAATCGCGAACGAGAAGGGAATTGCCTTTTACGTCGATGCCGAAGCGAGCGCGGGCTGGCTGCCCATCGATGTGCAGGCAATGGGCGCGAACCTTCTCTCCTTTTCTCCGCACCGCTTTTATGGTCCAAAGGGCGTTGGCATTCTCTATCGTAACCGTAAAGCGCGGATGGTTTCGGTGATTCACGGCGGCGTGCAGGAAGGCGGACGGCGCGCGGGTACGGAAAACGTGCCGGCCATCGTCGGTGGCGGCTTGGCGGCGGAGATCGCGTTGCGCGAAATGCCGGAGCGCATCGCCCACACAGCGCGATTGCAAAAGCGGCTTTGGGACGGGCTGAAATCCAAGATCGCCTACATCAAATTCAACGGCCCGGAGCCGGGACCGAAGCGGGTTTCGACGAATCTGAACATCAGCACTGAGTTCATTGAGGGCGAAGGGCAGTTGCTGCTCTGCGACATGAACGGCATCGCGGTCGCGAGCGGCTCGAGTTGCGTAAGCAAGTCGCTGAAAATTTCTCACGTGCTCGCCGCCATCGGTCTCGACCACGCGCTGGCGCAAGGCAACATCATCATCTCGCTCGGCAAGGACAACACCGAGGAAGACATGGATTACGTCGTCGAGACGTTCGTGAAGATTGTGGACAAGCTGCGCAACATGTCGCCGATGTGGGATGAGTTCCAACGCGGCATCATCGACTCCGTCATCGCGCCGACGGGTCGCGGCAAGTCCTTCAGCGAGCATGCCGCTGCGGTGTCTGGCAAGGCGGCGCATTAATTCAACCGCGGAGACGTAGATCACGTGGAGTTTCGAAGACCCCAACGCACATGATTTCAGAACAGCAGATCACTGACGCCCTCAAAGCCGTCAAATACCCCGGCTACTCGCGCGACATCGTTTCGTTCGGGATCGTGAAGCACGTCGCGGCGAGCAACGGCGCGGTGAGTGTCACAATTCAACTGACATCAGCGAACAACGAAGCGGCGCAGAAAATCAAAGCGGATGCTGAGGCTGTGCTACACGGAATGGCCGGCGTGCAGATGGTTTCAGTCCAAGTGAATCAACCCGCGGCTCCCGCTGGCGCGCAGGCACCCGGCGGCATGGCGCCGCCGAACAAAGTTCCCGGCATCAAACGCATCGTCGCCATTGCCAGCGGCAAGGGTGGCGTGGGCAAATCGACTTGCTCGGTGAACCTTGCCTGCGCATTCACACACCTGGGCGACAAAGTTGGCCTGCTGGATTGCGACATCTACGGCCCGAGCATTCCGTTAATGATGGGCATCAAACATCGCCCCACGATCAGCGCCGACGAAAAGCTGGTTCCGCCGTCGAACTACGGCGTGAAGCTCATGAGCATGGGCTTCCTGCTCGACAGCGATCAGCCGGTCATCTGGCGCGGGCCAATGATCATGAAAACCATCCAGCAGTTCGTGCATTCCGTGGACTGGGGCGAACTGGATTATCTGTTCGTCGATCTCCCGCCCGGCACCGGCGACGCGCAACTTTCGCTTTGCCAAACCGTGCCGCTCGATGGCGGCGTGATTGTCACCACTCCGCAAGAAGCGTCGCTCGGCGTCGTGCGCAAAGGCATCGCCATGTTCAACAAAGTGAACGTTCCAATCCTCGGTCTCGTGGAGAACATGAGTTACTACACGACGCCGACCGGTGACCGCATCGAGCTGTTTGGCCATGGCGGCGGCAAAGCTGAAGCCGCCCGGCAGAACGCGCCGTTCCTCGGTGAGATACCGATCTTTATGGAAATTCGCGAGGGGGGCGATGCTGGCCAACCCGTGGTGAAGACTCAGCCTGACTCAGCCGCTGGCCGTGCTTTCGTGGATGTCGCCATCAATGTTCGCAAGCAATTGATGAAGTAATCGCGGCATTGTTGCTGGAAGATTTAAGACTCCGTCCTTCCTGCGCGCCGTTCAAAAAGATTGTCAGCCCTTGCGCGCCTGTTACATTTTGGGCCGATCACTTTGTATGTCGAATAGCTCTCAAGACGACTCGAACGGCGCCCAGCTCCTCAAGAACTCCTCCCTTTACCGTGAGTTTCAGGCGGAACGAGAAGAGATTCTTCGCCATAAATGGATTGAGTCTGAAAAGGCCGGTTACGACATCGGCTTCGAGCGCGCTTTGACAGATTGGATCATCAAGCATCGTGCCAAATGGCGAAAGGCACGGCATCAGCAAACCGCTTAATTTTAGAATCCTTTAAAGCGATCCAGTGAGGTCGCGAAGGACCATGGGGAACCAAATCAATAATGGGTCGGACGAATCGGCACGCGCTGGTTCGTTTTTTTATGCCTGAGAGCGTCGTCATTCTCACCTCCATTGCCCTCGAACGCGCCCTCAAGCGCATGGCCCACGAAATTGCTGAGCGCAATGAATCCGGGAGCAATCTCGTGCTGGTCGGAATACAGCGCGGCGGCGTCGTTTTGGCCGGGCGGCTGATCCCGTTGCTTAAGGAGATTGTGGGGCAAAACGTTCCTCTCGGTTCGCTGGATGTAAACATGCACCGAGACGACATCGGCACGAACGCCGCGCCAAACGTTCACCCGACCGTCATCCCCTTCGACATGACAGGCAAGACCGTCGTGCTCGTGGACGACGTGCTATTCAGCGGCCGGACGACGCGAGCCGCGCTCGACGCCCTCAATGATTTTGGCCGGCCCCAGCGTGTTCAACTCGCCGTCCTCATCGACCGCGGTCATCGCGAGCTGCCCATCAAGGCGGACTTTGTCGGGAAGAACGTTCCCACCTCGTTGCGCGAGCGCGTGAACGTGCAGCTCAAGGAATACGGCGGACAGGACATCGTGACGCTCGAAAAATCATGAGAATGGAGTGTTGGAGCAATGAAGTGCCGAAGCGGCGCGGCGGCGGTTTCCATAACGTGCTGCCGGTTTGCAACCGGCAGAAGCGCCTCTCACGAACGCCGGCCTCGGAAGAATCTGAACGCTTCATTCACGAGTACGGTCCTGCCGGTTGCAAACCGGCAGCACGTTAATATGACCTGGCAACGCGCACACCTCCTCGATATCGAATCGCTCAGCGCTGATGAGATTATCACCGTGCTCGATACAGCACGAGCGTTCAAAGCCGTCGGCGAGCGTGCCATTAAGAAAACCCCGGCGTTGCGCGGCAAAACGGTCATCAACCTTTTCATCGAGCCATCGACTCGCACGCGCATCAGTTTCGAATTGGCTGCCATGCGATTGAGCGCGGATGTGATCAACTTCACCGCTGAAGCGTCCTCGTTGAAGAAAGGCGAAACGCTCAAGGACACCGCGCGCAATCTCGAAGCGCTCAACGCCGACATCATCGTCATGCGCCACAGCGCCAGCGGTGCGCCGCATTTTCTGTCTCGCGTCGTGAACTCCCATATCGTCAACGCCGGCGATGGCGCGCACGAACATCCGACGCAGGCGTTGCTCGACACGTTTACGATTCGCGAGAAGAAAGGCCACGTCGAAGGGCTGAACGTCACCATCCTCGGCGATATTCTTTACAGCCGCGTGGCGCGCTCGAACATCTGGGCGCTCACTAAGCTGGGGGCCACGGTCACGCTCTGCGGCCCGAGCACGCTCGTGCCGCGCGTCTTCGAGCGCATGGGTTGCCACGTCACGTACAATGTGGATGAGGCGATTGAATCCGCCGACGTCATTAACCTGCTGCGCATCCAGCACGAGCGTCAGCGGCAGTCGATGTTTCCCAGCATCGGCGAATACACCAAGCTCTTTGGCTTGAACAACGAACGTTTCGCCCGGACGAAACCGGACGTGCTCATCATGCACCCTGGTCCCATCAATCGCGGCGTGGAGATCAACAGTGAGATCGCGGACTGTTCACGCTCCGTGATTCTCGAACAGGTGACGAACGGCCTCGCTGTCCGCATGGCGGTGCTCTTCCTCATCAGCGGCGGCAAAGGCCCGCAGGAAGTTGGCTGACGTGAACGCGCTCGCTGAATACTACGCACAGCGCGCTCCTGAGTACGACCGCATTTACCAAAAGCCGGAGCGCCAGGTAGACCTCGCAACACTCCGGGAATTCGTCGCGCAAACATTCGCGGAACGTTCAGTCCTCGAAGTGGCTTGCGGCACGGGATATTGGACCCAATGCATAGCAGCTACTGCGCGGTCTGTTGTTGCCACCGACATCAACGATGAAGTTCTCGCCATCGCTCATGCCAAAAATCTGGCAACGTTTCCTTCCGCCGCAGTGATG
Source organism: Candidatus Limnocylindria bacterium (assembly GCA_035489355.1). Taxonomy (GTDB): domain Bacteria; phylum Verrucomicrobiota; class Verrucomicrobiia; order Limisphaerales; family SIBH01; genus JANNGC01. Next base: position 1,558 of record DATHKK010000133.1, on the reverse strand, counting down.
CGTTTGAATTGTCAGCCGAAGGAAATTATGACGCCGGCTTTGCCGGTTTTTGGTGGTCGCATCTGACCCGCGCTCAGTTGAAACCATTTCTCTCCGCCTTTCACCGCAAGCTCCAGCTCGGCAGCGTGGTTATGTTCATCGATAACATTTATGTCGAAGACAGCAGCACGCCAATCTCGCGGCGTGATGCGGAGGGGAACACTTTCCAACGTCGCCGTCTCGACGGCGGCAGCACGACTAACGTGCTGAAAAACTTTCCCACCGACGAAGAAATCACCGCTTCGTTGCCAGGCCAAACCGTTTCCATCCAACGGCTGACTTACTATTGGTGCGCCTGCTACACGTTGTCCGAAGTGATTTGAGATTGCCTTCGCACCGATGATTGCGAACTTCGCCGCGTGAATTACCTCGCACTGATCGAAGCCAAGCGAGACGGGAAAACGCTCGCCGAGGCGCAACTCCGCGCCGTCGTCTCCGCGTGTGTGACGGGCGAAATCCCCGACTACCAATTGGCCGCGCTGCTGATGGCCATTTATTTCCGCGGCCTTGATACCGGCGAAACGAGGACGCTCACGTCGGCGATGCGCGAGTCGGGGAACGTGCTCACGTTCCCGGCGGATTCGAGCCGACCCGTCGTGGACAAACATTCCACCGGCGGCATTGGCGACAAAGTTTCGCTGCCGCTCGCGCCACTCCTCGCCTGCTTGGGCTTTCGCGTGCCGATGATTTCTGGGCGCGGTCTCGGCATTACGGGCGGCACGCTCGATAAATTGGAATCCATTCCCGGCTTCCGCACGCGTCTGACCTCCGCGGAGATCGTGAAGCAAGTGCAGGAAATCGGCTGCGTGATTTGCGGCCAAACAGAAACCATGTGCCCGGCGGATCGGTTGCTCTACGCGTTGCGCGACGCGACCGGAACGGTGCCGTCGATTCCGCTCATCACGGCGTCGATTCTCTCCAAGAAACTTGCCGAAGGCATCGAAGCCCTGGTGCTTGATGTGAAATTCGGGGTCGGCGCGTTCATGCAAACACTCGAACAAGCCCGCGCGCTGGCAAAGTCGATGACGGCCATCGCCAACGAGTCAGGCGTGAAGACGCGCGCTCTGCTCACCGACATGAACGCGCCCACGGGACGCGCCGCGGGAAACTGGTTGGAAGTGAAAGAATCGGTGCAATGCCTCGAAGGAAAAGGTCCCGACGATTTGCGCAATCTTGTCATCGAATGCACAGCGCAATTGCTCGTACTCACGGAAAAGGAGAGCAACGTTGAAGCCGCCCGCACCCGTGCTTCGCAAACGCTTGCCTCCGGCGAACCGCTCAAAAAATGGAACGAGATGCTCCAAGCGCAGGGCGCAGACGCCGAGGCGTTTCACGCAAAGCTGCAACTCGATCACACCGCCCCGGTGATCATCGCGGTGAAAGCGCCGCACGAAGGCATCCTGACGCGCACGGACGCGCGCATCCTGGGTGAAGCGGTTCGGGATCTCGGAGGCGGCCGGGCGACCAAAGAAGCGACCGTTGATTTTGACGTCGGTCTGGATCAACTCGCGGCAGTTGG
>DATHKK010000132.1:0-3101 GCA_035489355.1 Candidatus Limnocylindria bacterium | reverse complement strand
CGTCATCTTCCTCTTCCAATACGGCGGGCCGAGTCATGTGGACATGTTCGACATGAAACCGAATGCGCCCGAAGGCATTCGCGGTCCTTACAAGCCGATTTCGTCGAACGCCGACGGCATCCAGGTGTGCGAGAAGTTGCCGAAGACGGCGAAGGTCATGGACAAGGTCACGCTCATCCGGTCCATGACGCACACGATGAAGAACCACAACTCGGCGGGTTATTACGCGCTCACGGGCCACGCGCCGCCGAGCGACGACCAGCGGTTGCGCGACTCGATCGATTTGTTCCCCGGCTATGGTTCGGTGGTGGATTTGCTCGCGCCGCTCAAGACGCCGGACATGCCGACTTACGTGTCGTATCCGTATGTGATTCGCGACGGGTCGATCACGCCGGGGCAACACGCGAGTTTTCTCGGCAAGGAGCACGATCCGTTTTTCTTCACGCAGGACCCGAACGCGCCGGACTTCGCGCTGCCGGAATTGAGCCTGCCCTCGAACCTGAGCTACGAGCGATTGGAGAGCCGGCGCGAGTTGCAGAAGATCGTGGATGCGCAATCGCGGCTGCTGGATTACTCGGCCGCGGCGCGCGGGCTGGATTCGTATTACGACAAGGCGTTGGGGATGCTGAACTCTACGAAGCTGCGGAATGCGTTCAATTTGTCGGCAGAGCCAGCAAAGGTGCGCGAGTCTTACGGGAAAACGACGTATGGGCAAAGCTGCCTGCTGGCGCGGCGACTCATCGAAGCTGGCTCGAAATTCGTCACCGTCTATTTCTCCGACACCATCGGCGGGCAAAGCACGTCGGGCGGCGGTTGGGACACGCACGGGTTCAACAACACACGGATGTATCCCATCATCGAGAAGTATCACCTGCCGATTCACGAGCAGACGTTGCCGACGTTGCTGACCGACCTTGACGAGCGCGGGATGCTTGATGACACGCTGGTGGTGTGGATGGGCGAGTTCGGTCGCACGCCGAAGATCAACGAGAACATCAGCCGCGACCATTGGCCGCAGTGTTACACGACTCTGCTCGCCGGTGCGGGCGTGAAGAAGGGTTTCGTTTACGGCGAGTCGGATAAGAAGGGTGAGTATCCGGCGAAAGACCCGGTGAAGCCTGACGATCTGGCCGCGACGATTTACCACCTGCTCGGCATCGACCCGCACACTGAGATCTACAACGCGGTCAAGCGTCCCGTGCTCATCAGCGAAGGCAAACCGGTGATGGGAGTGATGGCGTGATGGGCTGCCGAATTGCGGTTGCCTCCGCGCTGTTGGTTTCCCATCTAGCGTTCTGCGCCGCGCCGGACATTGATTCCATTTCACCGTTGGCGCTGCGGCCTGGTGTTCCTGGCGAACTGAAATTCTCCGGCAACGATTTGTCCGAAGCGACCAATGTGTGGGCGAGTTTTCCGGCAAAGTTGGAATCACTCGGTGAAGGTGCGTTCCACATCACACCGTTGGCGAGCCATCCGGTCGGCATTGGCGCCGTGCGCCTGTTTGGATCGAACGGTGTCTCACCTGTTGCTCTGGTGATGCTCGATGATTTGCCGACTGCGTCTGAGTCCAGCACCAACAAAACGCGCGAGGCCGCCCAGCGTGTGGAGTTCGGCAGCGCCATCGATGCTCGCTGCGAAGAATTGAGCTACGACTGGTTCAAGGTTCGCGTGAACAAAGGGCAACGCGTCGCCGTGGAAGTCGTCGCGATGCGTCTCGGCTCCAGACTGGATTCCGTCTTGCGTGTCGTGAACGCCGCCGGGCGCGAACTGGCTCGCAACGACGATGTGCCCGGCTTGCGCGCCGACAGCTTTCTGACCTTCACCGCGCTGGACACGGGCGATTATTTCGTGGAAGTGCGGGACGTGAACTACGGCGGCGGTTCAGAGTTCTTCTACCATCTTCGCATCGGCGACTTTCCACTGGCGACCGCCGCGTTTCCGGTCGCGGCAGAGCAGGGGAGCAAGCACTCTTTCCGTCTCGCTGGCCCGAGCGGCGATATCGGAGGCATGGTTGCGACGGCGACAACGAATTCCGCCGTGGTGCCACTCGCTATCAAAGGCCCGGTGGGTTCGACGTTCGCTGCCGCGCTCACGAGTGCGACGCGCGAGATTGTTGAAGTTGAACCGAACGATACTGCGAAGAAGGCCACGGAAGTTTCTTTGGAGACTGGCGTCAACGGCCGCTTCGATCGCGCCAATGATCGTGACTGCTACGAGTTCTCCGCGCGCAAAGGCGACCGGATGGAATTTCGCGCTGCGACCCGCAGCCTTGGCGCGCCGTGCGATCTGCTGATGCAACTCGAATCGACCGATGGCCAACGGCTGGGGCGATCGAATCCTTCCGCGGCTGATGAAGGCGTATTGACGCACGCGTTCGCGAGCAATGGCGTCTATCGATTGATCGTAGAGGAAGCCATCGGCGCGTTTGGTCCCAACATGGTGTACCGCATCGCGAGCCGCCGGGCTGCGGGTTTCGCACTATCGCTGGACACCGACACCTTCAACGCCGCGCCCGGAAAAGATGTTGATCTCAAAGTCACGGTGACGCGCGGCGACTACAAAGGAGCGGTGACTCTCGCGCTCGATGGCTTGGCCGGCGCGCTGGTTCTCACCAACAACGTCATCGCCGAGGGCAAGAGCAACGTCACGATGAAGGTGACCGTTCCCGAAACATTTCTGCCGGGAACGTGGACGCCGTTCGGCGTGACGGGAACCGCGAAGCGCAACGGCCAGGAAGTTCGCGTGCGCGCCAGCACTGCGCCGGCGTTGCGGAAACGATGGCAGCTCATGCTATATCCGCTCGCCGAGTTTGATGGAGTTCTCGCGCTCGGCGTGACAGCGCCGAAATAGTTTCCTCAGTGCGCCGCGGCCCGATTCAGCCGGTCGGCGATGGCGTTCCAAGCCGCACCGCTTGGTATTGCCTCCACCACGATCAATTCTGCATTGGCTTCATCGCACAGGTGCAACTCCGAATAGATCGCGCGGGCGAAAGCTTCGGCATCATGAGGAATCACGCTGACACGCGCGACGTTTGCGCACAGCGGAATGTGCGTGTGGGCAATCACGAAGGTGCGTTCCGGTGCCGCGCGCAACTGTTGCTC
>DATHKK010000131.1:0-3274 GCA_035489355.1 Candidatus Limnocylindria bacterium | reverse complement strand
TCGGCACCGACCGACACGTTTGGCGTGAGGATGACCGCAGCGGCGAGCGCCAATGCGCGATATGGATTATTCAGGTTCCTTCCCATAGATTGAAACGCCTTCCGACTTGATAATCGCGCCGCATCGTAGCGATTCCCGTTCCGTTCTCAATCATCGATTGGAAACATCCGCGCAGCGAGAACTGCACGATGCGGACGAACCTCTGCGAATGGCGGCCGTGTGCAAACACTGGCTGGCGTGTGATCGTTAGTTGGGAAATGCGGAGTGAAGTGCGAAACTCTTTCGCGTGAACAAGGATCGGCTCAGTGCTGAACGCCGCTCGTGGAACATGTCGCGCATTCGCGGCAAGGACACGACGCCGGAGAAAATTGTACGCTCGCTGCTGCACCGCATGGGCTACCGTTTTCGGCTGCATCGCCGCATCCCGATTGAAGGTAGGGCGAAGCTACCGCTTCGCCTCGGAATGGCGGTGCAGCAACGCCGCCCTACCTTCGCCCGTCCCGACATCATTCTCCCCAAATACAAAACCGCCATCTTCGTCCACGGCTGCTTTTGGCACCGGCATTCGGGTTGCAAGAACTGCACGACACCGACGAACCGCCGCGAATGGTGGCTGGCCAAACTCAATGGAAACGTCGCGCGCGACAGACTGCATCAGGCCGCGCTGAAGAAAGTTGGCTGGCGGGTGATGGTGATTTGGGAATGTGAAACGGATCGCGACATCACACGTAAACAACTCGTGCGACTATTGCGGTGAAACGAGAACCGTCTCCACCGTTTCGTAAAGTGCCGTGATGTTCTTCGATGCCACGTGAAACTGGCTTCGTTTCTTGGCCTTCGCCCTATCGGTGGAAGCATTCTTCAAATTAATCCCGGGGTCGTAATACATCGCACCCGAGGCGAACGACCGCAGCAACTTCAGTGAATCTGTTCCTTGTGCCAGCCGTGCCTTGTGGCCGTAGGCGTATTGCCACTTTGGCTCGGTCTGACGTTTCGACGGCACATACACCGCCTTAGAGTGCTTGTGCGACCAATGCTCCAGAATCTTCTTAAACGACCACGAAGCCGCCACCTCGTCTGCGTCACTCAGCAACGCGATCTCGCCGTTCGCATCGGTAATTTTGCCTGCGACAGCATCGTAACCACGAAGATGCATCGTCAATCTCGTCGCGTCGCAGGCAACCCCGATGAAATGCCGCCCAGTAAAATCCAAGCGATCAGGTGTGTTCTTCTTGCTAGAGCGACCGAGCTTGTGGATGAACGCCTCAACGTCCGCGTCCTTGTAAAAGCCGCCGTCTGGCTCGGGCGTCATCATCGTGATGGGTTTGGCGGATTCGACGCGCTCGAAATCCTCAACGCCAAACTGTTTGACTTCCCAGCCGAGAAAATCAGGCTCGCCAGAACTGTTCTTGGGAATGCCCAAATTCCGCTTCCAACGTGAACCCGCCGCACTGCGGTGCGAGACAAGGTTTCAATACGCCGTCGGAACCGAGCTGTTTGGAATCAATCCGGCCGAGCCGATCGATGCCGCTCAAATAAGGTTGCGACATGAAACAATCTTTCGGGCAAACGTAATCGTTTCGTCGTACTCGTCTGCGTCGAAAAATCCGTCGTCTGGTACCGTCAACTTTGGCGCTCCTTCCATCACCAATACTGGTTGTGCCTCACCTTGCCTGTCCCAAATCAGATAAAGACAAGCCTCGTTCGCTGCATCCTCAGCGTCGAAGTTGTTGCGAAGGACAACCGCGACCGTTTGCCAGTTGTCGCAAGCATCAACGCCGGGATGCCACTTACAGATAACTGTGAAAAGTTGGTTTTTTGCTGACATAGCTCGGAAGGAATACCTGGCCAGGTACGCTGAAAGGCGCAAGCACTTACTGGCTTTCGCTACCACCGGAGTTTCTGGCAGCTTGCGCATATGGCGAAAGCACCAAGTGTGAAATGGACGCGGGAACATCGACTTATCGCGCTGAACCTCTACTTCAAGCTCCCGTTCGGAAAGCTCCACAGAGGCAACCCGCTCATCATTGAGGTCGCTGAAAAGATGGGCCGTACACCGAGCAGCCTAGCCATCAAGCTCTGCAACTTCGCTTCACTGGATCCGGTTCTACAAGCGCGCGGAATTGTCGGAATGACTGGTGCCGCAAACGACGACCGTTCCCTCTGGAAAGAGTTCAACGAGCATCTCGCAACACTCGGCCCAGAGAGTGAGCAGTTACTCCACGATCTCTTCACCAAGGACAATGACCGCGAAGTGGACTTCCTCCAGCGAGACAAGGTAAGGCTTGAACCCAGCAGCAAACTCCTTGCTCCGACGGGACCGACAGAATCCACGGCAACAGTCAAAGTCAGACGCGGCCAGCAGTTCTTTCGACAGTCCATTCTGAGCGCCTACGGTGTGCGTTGCTGCATCAGTGGCATTAACGTGCCGCGCCTGCTCGTTGCGAGTCACATCAAACCGTGGCGTGACTTCCCTGCCGAACGTCTCGACCCGTGCAACGGGCTTTGCCTTTCGAACCTGCACGACGCGGCGTTTGATTCGGGCCTCATCACACTTGATGAAAAGCTGACGGTCGTGTTGAGCAAGCGATTGAAGAAGTTCTTTCCTCAACCAGCACTGGAACAGAGTTTCGTTCCTTTCGAGGGACAACGAATTCATTTGCCTGAGATGCTTACCGAGCCTTCGCAGGATTTTCTTAGCTATCACCGCAAGGAAATTTTTCAGAACTGACAATCAATTCCACAGTTGATCGGTGAGCGTGTATTTCTTCGGCGCTTCCGGGTCGAGGATGCTTGCGAGCTTCGGGCCTTCGGCGGGGAATTTCAGGAACTCGAACGCGCGCCCCGGCTTGAATCCGACAAGGAATATGCGCTGGCGGTGCTGCGGCACGACGCTCTGCGCGTTGATGATCTTCCAGTAAACCTGATAGCCGAGCGCGTCGGTGAGCGTGTCGTGGATGATTTTGAAGGTGCGGCCTTGGTCGTGCCGCACGAGGTGCTTCACGTTCTCCAGCACGAATGCGGACGGTTGGTGGTGGTCGAGAATGTCAGCGATTGAGAAGAAGAGATTGCCCTGCTTCACGTCTTGAAAACCGTGCTTGCGGCCGAGGCTGTTCTTCTTGGAGACGCCCGCGAGGCTAAAGGGCTGGCAGGGAAAGCCGCCGCACAGAATGTCGAACTTGGGAATTTCGGCCACGGCCACGGAATGGATGTCGCCGTGCGGCGTCTCGCCGAAGTTGGCGGCGTAAGTCTGTCGGCTGAACTTGTCCCAATC
>DATHKK010000130.1:0-2297 GCA_035489355.1 Candidatus Limnocylindria bacterium | reverse complement strand
GCCCTCCGTGGACATTTTGAAATTCGCCCTTCGTCATTCTTTCGTCATTACTCATTCGTCATTCGTCATTTCATCAATATGAACTGCCAATCACATCTTTATCGCGGCAAGGACAGGACTGAGATTACGCGCCGGTGGTTTTTCCAGCAGTGCGGCTTGGGCCTCGGTTCGATCGCGCTCGGCACTTTATTCGGCAACAGCGGTTACGCTGCTCCGCTCTCGCTGAATCCTCTCGCGCCGCGGCAGCCGCATCATAAGGCCAAGGCCAAGCGCGTCATCTACTTGTTTCAAGCGGGGGGGCCGAGCCATCTCGAGTTGTTCGACAACAAGCCAGAGTTGGCGAAATACGATGGAAAGCTGCCGCCGGCAGAATTGCTAAAAGGCTACCGCTCCGCGTTCATCACGCCGAATTCCAATCTCCTCGGGCCGAAGTTCAAATTCAAAAAGTACGGACAGTCGGGCGCCGAGTTGTCCGAACTGTTGCCGCACCTTTCCGAAGTGGCTGACGACATCGCCATCGTGAAGTCCATGCACACGGATGCGTTCAACCACGCGCCGGCGCAGATTTTCATGAACACCGGCTCGCAACAGTTTGGCCGGCCGAGCTTCGGTTCGTGGGCCACTTACGGACTGGGCAGCGAGGCGCAGGACTTGCCGGGGTTCGTAGTTTTCAGCACGGGCGGCAAAGGCACGAGTGGAGGCGCGTCGAACTGGGGCGCGGGATTTTTGCCGTCGGTTTATCAGGGCACGCTTTTCCGCAACGTCGGCGATCCTGTTTTGTATCTCTCGAATCCGGCCGGAGTGGACAAGGAAATGCAGCGCGACACGCTCGACACGATCAATGCGCTGAACAAAAAGCACCTCGATGTCGTGGGCGATCCGGAAATCGCGACGCGCATCAACTCGTACGAGATGGCGTATAGGATGCAGGCGAGCGCGCCCGAGCTGATGGATCTTTCCAAAGAATCGAAGGCAACGCTCGAAATGTACGGCGCGGAGCCGGGCAAGGCATCGTACGCCAATAGTTGCCTCCTCGCGCGGCGCATGATCGAACGTGGCGTGCGCTTCGTGGAAATTTTCCATGAGTCATGGGATCAGCACGGCGATTTGGTGAACGGCTTGAAGACCAATTGCAAAACGACGGACAAGGCGAGCGCGGCACTGGTCAAAGACCTGAAACAGCGCGGCCTGCTCGAGGACACGCTGGTCATCTGGGGCGGTGAGTTTGGCCGCACCCCCATGGTGCAAGGCGGCAACGACGGCCGCGATCATCATCCGAATTGTTTCACGATGTGGATGGCGGGCGGCGGCGTGAAGCCCGGCCTCACGCTCGGCCAGTCAGACGAATTCGGATTCAATGCGACAGAGGACAAAGTTCACGTCCACGATCTGCACGCGACCTTGTTGCACCTGCTCGGCTTCGATCACACCAAGCTCACGTATCGTTTCCAGGGCCGCGACTTCCGCCTGACGGATGTGCAGGGCGAGGTGGTAGCGAAGCTGTTGGCGTGAGGCAAAGGAGTGAGCGCCGAAACAACATTTCCGAAGTTGCCCGCCGCGCCGCCATCGGTGAAGGCCGACCTTGTTCACGGTCAGTCGAGGAACGCGATGTTGCTGGGCGAAACATCCACCATGTAAATGTCCATCGCCTCCAGCGCGCCGAGGACGGCCTGCACTTGGGGCCAGCGGCTCTCGAACTGGTCCCGCTTCTCCGCTTCCCATTCGCTCCAAATCTCGTCGGAGAACTCGGGCAGATAGTCCAGATAAGCCCCGGCGAAATCCAGCACGAACGGGCGCGCGACCACGCTCATTTCTACCGCCAGCAGTTCATCATCGAACCGGATCAATTGAGGCACATTGAATCCAAGGATTTCTTTCACGCCTGCCTCCGTCAGTCGGAGATAGACATTGCGCTCACGTTCGTATGCCTCCTGCGTTCGGTGCGCTTTGATTGCGACATTGCCCGGTTTCGCATTGCCTTCCGTCGCATACACAATACCGTGAATGCCGTGGCCCAGCCGCTCGGCGAGCCGGAGATTGTTCCGGTGAGCATACGTGTGTGCGTGTTGGGTTAAAATTTCGTCCATGATTAAATCGCCCGTTCAAAGCGGCCACTCGGCCCTGGTCAAGATGCGGTTGCTGCTCAACGGCAGTTCCATTCCTGTGGCGCAGATGGGACCGGACTTCCTCATCCTCCAATCAGCGACCGAACATCCGCCCGGCGATGCGACGCTTGAACTGTGCGTCGATGCGAGCGAACGCCGCTGGCCCGTGCACCTGCCACACGGGATTTCCCG
>DATHKK010000129.1:0-4157 GCA_035489355.1 Candidatus Limnocylindria bacterium | reverse complement strand
CTTCTTGTGCCCCGCGCCGCGGACCTCCTGGAAGTGATGTGGAATTTTGAGTTCATCGAGCTTGCGGTGCAACGCGCGGTGCTGTTCCAGAAAGTCGTCCTTGGTCCCGACGATCAGGCTGATGGCGATCTTGCCGCGAGTTTTCTCGGCGTTTCTTTCAGCGAGCACGAGTGGGTCGTTCTCAGCAAACCGTTTGGGATCGCCGCCGAACATCTGCGCATAAACTTTGCCGAGGTGCTTTTTGAATTCGGCCGCATCCGAGAGTGTGGCGCCATACGCGACGACAGAGGTGAACATCTCCGGATATTTGAAGGCGAGCTTGAGCGCGCCGAATCCGCCCATCGAATAGCCGTGCAGCGATCGCCCGCCGCGATTCACGATCGTCCGATATTTCCCATCGATGTGCGGAATGAGTTCTTTGATCACGACCGTCTCGCCCGGCACCGATCCGTCCGGTGAATCGCAGAAGAAGCTCGTCTCGCCGCCGTTGACGAAAACGAGGATGGCGGGGCCGAAGCGTTTCCCGGCGTCGCGCCAATAGCGGGCGTATTCGAGATATGAACTCTCGTTCCCTTCGTAGCCGTGCAGGTAGTAGACGACAGGGAAGCGTCGCTCGGCCTTGGTGTTGTAATCCGGCGGCAGGCAAATGTTGTAGCCGACTTCGGTCTTCAATGACGCGCTGCGAAACGTCCCGTGCTGGATGGAGGGCTCGGCTCGCTTCGCCGGATTGTTCCAGGAAGTTTTTGCGAACAGCGGGAGTGTGCCCAAGACCAGGGCCAACGCGACAGCGTGGAAAAAGCTCCTCATTGCTCACGACTATCGCGTGCTCCCATCCTTGCGCAAATGGCAAACGGCCTCACTTCGAAACCTCGTTGTGACATTTCGGTTCTTGAAGGAGGCGCGCTGAATGCTACCTTCTACGCTAATCAGACCCCTGAACAATTTATGAAACGTCTCTTCGCGTGCTGGGTTCTCGCCGTTTGTTCATTGACCTGCCTGGCCGAGACTCCGGCGCCCACGGTGAAAAGTGTGACAGTGTCGAACGGAGTTAAGACAGTCACCTTCACGCCTGCTCCGGCCATCGAGGCGTACATCTTGCGCAGCGGAACCAATCTGGCTTTCCCGTTCCTCAATGACAATTCAGGCGTGCTCAGTGGCACGGCGTTTCGCGTGACGAACACCCAGCCGATTCAATTCTACGGCGTGGGCGCCACACCGATGAGCAGCAACGATGTGCTGTCGGTGAATCTGCTCAATCGCATCGCTTACGGACCAACACCAGACGAGTTGGTGCGCGTGAAGGCGATGGGGCCACAGGCGTTCATCGATGAACAGCTCGCGCCCGAAGCGATCGTGGAACCGACCGAACCTTATACGTCTCAGATCACGAATGGCGTGCCCACTCCGGCCGCGCCGCAGTGGCAATTCCTCAGCTACACGGGTCTCTTCACCAGCTCCAATCTTTATGCGTATCTCACCGCGCCGGGCGAGGCCTATATCGATGACATTTCGCTCAAGCCGGTGCTCACGGTGATCACCACGAACATCAATCAGACGAGCACGAATTACGTGACCAACTTTGTCGAAGGCGCGGAAGCGATCGTGGATGGTGATTTCGAAAATCCAGCCAGCCTGAGCGTCGTGCCTGGACTGGGGCGCTGGGTCAAGACGGCGAACATGGCCAACTCCGCCTTGAGCACGGCCTACGCGCACTCCGGATCTCATTCGCTGCAAATGGTAGCGAGCCAAGCGGGAACCACGGAGGGCAATTCCATTTATCAGCGGCTAACGAACTTGACGTTTAATTTCAACGCCGGGACACAGCGTGGTGTGCTGAGCTTTTGGTATCTGCCGACGGCAACTTCGCGAAACATCAAACTGCGGTTGAGCGGCTCCGGCGTGAATGGCTCCGGCAACAATGAGCCGCCGGCGGCGGAATGGATTTATGCCACCGCCACTGGAACCGCCACTGCCACGCGGACTATCTACATCTACCTTTCTGGAAATGGAGAAGCCTACATCGACGACATCAAGCTGGTGCCGGGAACAGTTCCCGAGGTGGGGCCGAACTTGATTCGCAACGGTGATTTCGAGTCTCCGCTCCACACGAACAATTGGAACCCGACGGCGAACTTCACGCGGTCCCGCATCGGCACCAATATTTCTCACTCGGGCAACAGCAGCTTGAAAGCGATCGCGACGGCGGCCGGCTCAGGGAGCGCCAACGCCGTCATTCAAACGAATATCTTCGTGACCAACGCCCAGACCTACACGGTCAGCTTCTGGTATTTGCACCCGACACGCGGCCGAACGTTGACGGTGCGGCTGTCCGGCGCGGACCCTGGCAATGCTGGCCTGCAAGCCATCGAGCCGAACGGGACCAGCGATTCACTGCGCCGCACTTTCGACCAGATCCAGTACGGGAGCGTCGAGGATGGGACTGAAACCGCGAACACGGTCGGCGGCGCGGCCCTGGCAGACTTGCGCGCCTACCACGTGCTGAACGCGGTCAGCGCGAAACGGCAGCTTGTCGAAGTACTGCTGCAATTTCTGGAGAACCATTTCGTCACGCAGCACGCGAAGAGCGTGGATTACTTCGATCGTTTCTACGATGACAGCACGTTGATGGATATTTTCGCGACGGATTGGGAATACCGCGAACGTTCCAAATGGCGCGCCAAACTGCTCGACCCGAATTGCAACTTCTATGACTTGCTCAAGATCCACGTCGAAAGCCCGGCGGAGATTGTCTATCTCGATTCGGTGGACAGCAAAGGCAACGCCGCCAACGTCGCCAATGAAAACTACGGGCGCGAAATTTTGGAGCTGTTCTGCATGGGCGTGGACAACGGCTACGACCAGCAGGACATCATCGCCCTGTCACGCGCGTGGACGGGATGGTCAGTGGACATCGTCGATCCGCAGCACATCGACAATCCTTTTGCGACGCGCACCGAACGGCTTGGTTTCTTTCCGGGCAACGGATCTTCCGCGGTTTCGAATTTGGTGGGTGTCTGGACCTTCAATTACAAATCGGCGAGCCACGGCACCAACCGCGCGCCCATCTGGTCGCTTTGGGATCCGGCCAGTCCGGCGACGAATCCCCAGCCGATCAAGATCGGCGGTGTGCCGCAATCCAAGACCGTTCCTGCTCGCTTCGGCATGCCTTGGGCCGGGACGCCGTACGCGCTGACCATTCCGCCGAACCGCTCAGGTACGAACGGCATTCTGGATGGCTATGACGTGACGGCGAAAATCGCCAACCTGCCGTTCACCATGGAATACATCAGCGTGAAATTGTGCCGGTGGTTCGTGCACGAAGGTTTCCCCAACCCCAACACGTTCGCCGGCTCGCCGGAATATAACTTTTACGACTACACCAATCCCAATCGCTCCGCCGAAGCGGAACTGGTGCGCCAGTGCATGGTCGCGTGGGACACGCCGGTGAACGGGCGCAAGGGCAACATTCGTTCCGTGCTGAACGTGATTTTCAACTCGGAGCTGTTCCGCACTCACAGTGGTTCGCTGCAAAAAGTGAAGACGCCGGTGGAGTTCGCGGTCAGCGCGATTCGGGCGCTCTCTTCCAGCAACAGCGCAGGCGGACCCACTGCCCGGACGGACGGCTATTCGATCAGCGGGCGCAGCCGCACCTCGAGTTCGGCGCCGCTCACACGCATGGGTGGGATGATGCTGTTCGATCGTGATTCACCGGATGGTTATCCCGAAGCCGGTTCGCCCTGGATCAGTTCCGGCACGCTGGCCGAGCGCATCCGATTCATTCAAACAACGCTGATGGCGACGACGGACGCGAACAAGAACGATGGGATCAGCGGTGGCAACTTCAACATCACTGATCCGGTTGGGCTTTTGAAGGCCAAGCTGACGTCGGGCAATTGGAACAATGCCGGCGCCGTTGCGGATCTGTTCCTGAGTTTCCTGTATCCCGCCGAAGGCAAAGCGAACCTGGATGAGTACCGAACGCTTGCCATCAGCTTCCTGAACACGAACGACGCTGGCAGCGGGCCTTCGGACTTTTCAGTGCTCACCAACCCCACCAATTACGACACTCGTGTACGCGCGATGGTTTCGATGCTCATGACCCTGCCGCGTTTTCAGGAACAATAACGACCCACGTTTATGCGACATCACCACTTCAA
>DATHKK010000128.1:0-2000 GCA_035489355.1 Candidatus Limnocylindria bacterium | reverse complement strand
TTCGAGAAGGCGCCCGTCATCATAGTGGAGAAACACAAGGTGCTGCAGATCCTGGTCAACCTGGTGCGCAACGCCAGGCAGGCGTGCGAAGAAGCGAACCGCCCCGAAAAGCAACTGACCTTTCGCGTGACCAACGGCGATGACCGCGTGCGCATCACCGTGCGCGACAACGGCGTGGGCATTGTGCCGGAGCACTTGACCCGCATTTTTGCGCACGGCTTCACCACCAAGAAGGAAGGGCACGGTTTCGGTCTGCACAGCGGCGCGCTCGCGGCAAAAGAACTGGGCGGTTCATTGCACGCCTACAGTGACGGCTTGGGCCAGGGCGCGACCTTCACGCTGGAACTGCCACTGCGCCGCGCGGCGCTGAACTACTGGCTGGTGTTCGCAACTGACTGATTCCGTGGGTGGGGCGCGTCCCTCCGCGCGCGCCGCGAGTTGACAGGGTGGACTGATTTCACATTCGCGGCTCGGCGCGCCCCACCTTTTCCTATGTCGTTGCTGCCTGTTCATCTCGATCGTGCGCTCCGCAAAATATCGCGCTGGATTTTTCTAAACTCTCTGCCGTCTCAGCCGTTACCCGGCGCACAAGGCAGGTTGGAGGCCTTTAACTCCAACAGGGAATCGGCGGATGCCCATAAATAAATTCCGCCTCGCGGCATGGATGCCGTTAAATAACAAACGCCCCGCAAGGGGTGACTCATGGAAGGGTCAGTCATTATGGTCATCAATACTAACACGTCAGCTCTGAGCAGCGCTCGTTTGCTCGCGGATTCAAGTTCCAAGCTGTCCAAGTCGCTCGCACGTCTCTCATCCGGATCGAAGATCGTTTCGCCGGAAGATGACGCGGCAGGTGCAGCGGTTTCTTTGCGCTTCGACGCGCAGATCAACCGTATCAACGCGGTGAGCAACAACGTCGGCAACGCCGTTTCATTCAGCCAGACGCAAGACGGCTTTCTTCAGAAAGTCGGCAAAGCGCTGGATCGTATGAGCGAATTGTCGGTGCTGTCGCAAGACGTCACGAAGTCCAACGCGGATCGCGCGCTGTATAACTCCGAGTTCACTACGCTCGGCGCTTACATCACGAACACCGCGTCCAAGGATTTCAATGGCGTGAGCTTGTTCACCTCGACTGCTCTGTCGGTCACGACGGACAGCGATTCCGGCACGTTCTCGATGTCGGGCATCAACCTGGGCGCTTCGGCCTACACCACGGCGACCGGCTCGAGCATCTCGACCGCCGCGACGGCGGCGACGGCCCTGACGAACGTGAAGGCTGCGATCGTTCAGCTCGCGACAGACCGCTCCACGGTCGGCGCCAGCATGCAACGCTTGAACTTCACCAACGAACAGTTGGGCGTGCTAAAGGACAACCTCTCTGCCGCCAACAGCCGCATCAAAGATGTGGACGTGGCTTACGAGAGCACCGAATACGCGAAGTACAACATCCTCGTGCAGTCTGGCACGGCGATGCTCGCTCAGGCCAACGCGACTCCGCAGTCGGCGCTCCGCCTCTTGAGCTAAGACTTGTCTTGACCTCACAAATCCCGGATGGCGCAAGCTGTCCGGGATTTCTTTTTCCTCAAGGCCGCGCCGAACCCGTCGTTACCGTCAGCGTGAAATACTTGCTCCTGATCAGCGTGCTGGTGATGACGGGCTGCTCGACGCCGTATCTGCCGGAATTGGGTCCTCGCTATCAGCCCTCGAACATTCATGCCGTTGATCTGATGCCCGCGACCGTGCGACGCGTGGCAATGCTCCCCATCGCCCCCAGTCGCAACGAATCTTCTTTGGCCGCTGCGGCAGCGGAGCTGTCGCCCGTGCTCGAAACGGAGTTGCGCAAGAGCGGCATGTTCGAAGTCATCCACATCTCGGCCGAACAGTTGCGCGACTGGACCGGTGCCACGGCGTGGCGTGCGGATCAGCCCTTGCCGCAAAACTTCTTCAAACGCCTCAGCGAGGAAACCGGCTGCGATGCAGCGCTGTTCCCGGCCTTGACT
>DATHKK010000127.1:0-3742 GCA_035489355.1 Candidatus Limnocylindria bacterium | reverse complement strand
TGGGCCCCATTCCCAGCAACACGCTCGGCAAAAAGGAAACCGTGACGAAGCACAGCGGAGAAACTTTCCCCGTGGAATAGTGCGGCAGACCCGGCCCTGCAAAGAACAGGTCTCCGGGCAAGCGCTCCGTGTTCTCCTTTTTCACCCATTGAGTGACAACGCCCCCGAAGTTTGTGCCGAATTCGTAATAAGGATGCCGCTCTGGATGTGTGCAGGTCGGGCCCGCATCCACTACGCCGTGCCTGATCCAAATGGGCGATTGTTCGCTCAAGGGATGGGTGCGCTCGCGCACTTCGGAAAGCCACCACAATTCCGACATCCCGGTTGTTTGCGTTTTGATCTGAGCCATAGCACAGGACTGACGGCGTGTCTTCGCGCACGCACGTTCAGAAATGACTGAGCTTAGGCGGGAGGCCAGTGAGCTTTCAATGAAACGAAATACTCATCACGCGAACAGCAGTCAGACTCAACTCGTACCGCCCGCGGAACGGTAGCTGGTCACGACCCACTCGCTCAGCGCCTTCTCCGGCGCGTCAACGACAGCGCGATCGATCGTGAATTCTGTCTTCGCCGTGTTCTGTGACAGCAGCCTGAGCCCGAATTGGAAATCCTTGAACCTCTCCGCGCAAAGGTCGCGCACGGTCTTGTTCTGCTCCATCGCCAGCGTCACAAGATGTTCCGCCGCATCGTCCGTGAACGTCAGCCTCAGCCCGAAGCTTTCGTGGAAACGCTGCGCGAACTCGTTCACCACCTGCTTCATCACCTCACGCTCCTGCTTCGCCTGCTCGGCGAGCAACGCCTTCAGCGCTCTCGCAGGCTCATCCACCATCTCTCGCGTGACGACGATCTGCTTCACCACCGTCGAGGGCAGTTCGAATTTGAAATCACGAAACACACGCTCGCAGATCGTCATCAGGCCGCGCGCGCCCGTTTTCTCCTCCGCCGCCAGTTCGGCGATGCGTCGCAGGCCATCGTCGCGGAAAAGCACTTCGATGCCATAAGCCGCGAAGTCCTGTTCGTACTGGCGAATGATGCTGCCTTCGGAACTTTTCAGGATGTGAAACAGATCTTCCGTGTTCAGCGCATGACAGTGCACGCGCACCGGCAGGCGTCCGATGAACTCCGGTTCGAAACCAAAATCAATGAAGTCGCGTGTCTGCGCTTCCTTAAGGACATCGTCCTCGTCGCCCGCGTACGGCGAGGCCGCAAAGCCAATGACGGACTCGCGCACCCGCCGCCGCACAATCTTTTCCAGGCCATCGAACGCGCCGCTCACGATGAAGAGGATGTGCTTCGTGTTGATGACTTCGGCTTTCTTCGCGCCGCCGCGTTGCGCGCCCATCATGGCCTGGATTTGTCCGGCGATGTCATTCGGCGCGCGCGCTGAAACCTCCGTGTCTTCCATCAGCTTGAGCAAATTGGTCTGCACACCGCGCCCGCTCACGTCGCGTCCGCTCGCCGTGGACGCGGCCGCAATTTTGTCGATTTCGTCGATGTAAATGATCCCGTACTGCGCGCGCTCGATATCGCCATCCGCGCGCCGGACGAGTTCACGCACGAGGTCTTCGACATCCGCGCCCACGTACCCCGTCTCGGAGAACTTGGTGGCATCGCCCTTCACGAACGGAACACCAATCAAGTCCGCGACGCTGCGAATCAAATACGTTTTCCCCACGCCGGTCGGCACGATGAGGATGATGTTCTGCTTCGCGTAATTCGAAGTTTCCTTCCCCGCTCGCGCGAGGCGCACATGGTTGTAGTGATCGCACAATGCCACGCTGAGCACCTTCTTCGCTTCATCCTGCTTGATCACGAAACGATCGAGGTGCGACTTCACATCGCGCGGCTTGTGCGTGAATTGAAAATCGTCCGGCGACTCAGTCCTCACGGGAACGCCGTCGCCATCGCTGCTGTCCGTGGCGAAAGCTGGATTCGTCACGCCGGGAAAATGCCGGCGCATAAACTCGGCGAGCTGCCGTTGAAAATTTTCCGGTGAGGGAGGACCGTTGCGCAAACTTCTCATGCAAGCACAGACACGATGGGCGTTCCATTTGTTCAGATCGAACCGTGGCCAATCACCTTCGATGAGCAGCGAGGGCAAAAGTTTTCACCCGCCGCCGCTACAACTTGCGCAGGCGATAAAACTCGCCGCCGAGATTCGTCACGGAATACGTCAGCATTCCGCCCCGGTTGACGACGCCGTTGGAAATCGTTTGCCACGGAATGGCGCCGCTCAGCGTGCTGGCGCGTTCGAGCACGAAGGCGTTCGCGGTGGCGGGCCACCAAATGGTGTGCGTGCCATTGGTGGCGCGCGCCACGTTCATTACCACGTTCGTCGCGCCGAAAATCGGCACCGCGAACGAGCCGGGAATGGGGGGCAATCCGAGCAGGCTGAGTCCGATATTGCCGCCGTCCGCATTGCGAATGGGCTGGGGCGTGGCGTTGTAGTCGGTCCGATTCGTTCCCGGATTGCCGCGGTTCCTGAAAAGCGAGTAGAGGTCGGTGTTCGTCGGCGTCATCGGACTGAAAAGGAAAAAAGGAATGGTGTAGTTGGTGAGCAGCGAGGCCGTCGTGTGAGAGAAGCCGGTGCCACCGTGGTCGGCGGTGATCAACAGGGCTGTATCGTTCGTCAATGTTGCGTTTGCGTTGATGGCGTCAAGGATTCGACCCAGTTGCGTGTCCACGTGGCGCACCGCATTACTCCAATTCAGGCTGCCCCAGCCTGAAACATGACCAGTCAGGTCAGGTTCGGAAATGTGGATAAAGGAATAATTCGTGGGCGTGACGCTGTTCAATTTTGCAGAAGCGTATTGACCAGGTTTGAAATGTTCTCGCCGGAAGTGTCGATGACGGACGAGAAATCGATCTTGTCGTGTCCCTGATCTATTCCTTCGAGGTCCGGCGCGCCATTGGTGGCGTTGTAACTGCGATCACAAATTTGCAACCGCGTCTTGCTGGCGTAAAAGGCCGTCGAATGTCCGTAATCGTGCGCTACATCGAAGAAGCTGGATTTGTACGGCACGTTGGGATTTCCGTTGGCGTGAATCGTGTCTGAGTCGAACGGAAAATTGTTCGCGTAACCGTGGTGCAGCGTGTTCGTTTGCCCGGCCGGCTGCGAAACCGGCCGCGCGGTAAACATGGCGATGTGGTTCGGCACCGTTTCCGAGACATCGTAATCGCACCGCGCGTTAAACGTGGACGCCCCTTCGATGATGAGACGGTTGAAGTTGGGAAACTGGGCGGGTGCATTGGTGACATAAAATTGTAGATACTTCGCGCCCAACCCGTCCAGGCTCACATGCACCACGTGGTTGACTGTCGCGGGGAAAAGCGAGGGCGCCACACCAGCGAAGATGACAACGGCGAGCCATGCGAGTGGGCGTGCGAGAAAATTCGAGTGCATCTGTTTGATTTTCAAAAGGCCGGACCATACCGGATTTCATCACAAGCTATGCGAAACCTTCCCTTAAAGTCCGCCACTAAATGGCGTCGCTCGCGCGTGCTCCCGGCTTGCTGTGGCCAGGAGAATAGTTTCCACTGAAACGGTCACCCCTGCGTCGAAACGAAGAATGAATCGGAAGATCCATGGACTGGTTGCCGGCTGCGTGCTGCTGATGGCGAGTGCAGCACCGGCTCGTGCGGCGGCAGAAGACATGCAGGGTTTCCTCCAAAAGCATTGTCTCGAATGCCACGACGGGGACACGAAGAAGGGCGAACTCGAGACAATGCTTTTGGAGGAAAC
>DATHKK010000126.1:0-5742 GCA_035489355.1 Candidatus Limnocylindria bacterium | reverse complement strand
AAATCGAGCGGCCTGCGACCGCCGGCGTGATGGTCGCCTGATAAGACCAGTCGTCTCCGCCGCCGGCCTCGTTCATGACGATTTCGATCTGCGTGGAACTGCCCGAACCGAAGGGAACCGTGATCGTTCCCACGTCGTTCGTCGTGAAGCTGAAAATCAACACGCCGCCCTGGTAGATGCTCACCGTTTCCAGCCCAAACCCGAAGTCGTAATCGAACGTGATCGATCCCTGCGCGAAGCCGGCATCGATCAAATTGCGATCGCCCGAAATCGGGAAGGTCGCGCGGCGCGCGGTCGTAAAGGAAACCACTGAATCGCGCACGGCCACGGCCCAGATCGTATCATCGGCGCCAGCGCCGGGATTGAACGAGTCATCCAGCGAGCCATCCGAGTTGAGCCGCATGATGCCGTTGACAGTCAGGTCGTTGAAGAGTGCGAAATCTCCGGCCACGATCACCTTGCCGTCGGATTGCAGCGCAATCGACCGCACTGGACCATTGGCACCATTGCCAACGTTGAAGCTATTGTCGAGGGAACCATTGGGCAACAAGCGGACGAGACGGCGACGCGAAACGCCATTGTAAGAAGTGAAATTGCCGCCGATGAGAACCTTGCCGGCGTTCGCCGAGCCGCTCGGGTAAACCACGACCGTTTCCACCGGTCCATTGGCGCCGCTGCCGGGATTGAAAGTCAGATCCAGCGATCCATTGGCGTTGAAGCGAGCGACCCGATTGCGCGAGACGGTATTGACCGAAGTGAAATCGCCGACAATCACGGTGCGACTGTCTTCCTGCACCGCAAGTCCAGAGACGGTGTTGTTCGCCCCAGGGCTGGTATTGTAGGGAGGCTGGGTGGTGTAAACGCCTTCCGGGTTCCATTCCCGATCCGCCGCGCCCGCAGGCTGATCGTCGTAAAGAATGGTGACGGTGCTTTCGAAATTCGGCCCGGCACTGAACCCGTTCGGAATATCGACCATGTCGAAGGTAACGTCCTCGTTGAACTCAACCGTATTGTCGTTCGTAATGGTAAAGGTGGCTCTCTGCCGAAACTGGAGCGGTCCATTTCCAGGAAATGTAATTGTCGTGTCTTGAAAATCACTGAAGTCTGATTCCGTAACGATGGGACCGCGCCCGTCCGTAAATGGCGTGTTAGGAAAAATATCTGCATCGAGCGTCGCGTAATCCGAACCAGCCGCGAGCTGATGGCCGTAAGTGGCACTCGTGTTATGAAGCATGCGGACGGTCACGTTTCCCCCGCCGCCGCCGGGCAACAGCACGTCCACGGTTACGACGCGCACGTCGTTGATGAAAGGAATGGTGTTTTGGACGGGATCATACTCGTCGTAACGATAGAGTGCGCGCTCGAAGTTGAAGCGCTTGAACGTTTCATTCACTTCATAAATCGTGATCGACGCGGTGCTCTGCGATCCCAGCACAGGAACAATCGTCTCGGGAGCATTGATGTCCTCTTCCGCGGCCGCTCTAGGGTTGGACAGCACGACCGAGAACACAGCCGCGGCATTGTTGGAGACGTCATTGCTGAACACAGGCACGAGAAACGAAGCGCTCATCTGGAAATCGTCGAAGACGAGCGTGCCGAAGGTGGGAAAGAAGTCGATGCCCTCCTTGGCGGCGAAGGTTCCCGTAAAGATCGGACCAATAATACCGGTCGGCGCGCTCACCGCAGTACTGTAGTCAACAAATATGCGGCCCCGCGCGGGGGCCGAACGCGTCACGGTAACCACGACACCATAGGGGCTTCGATCACACACGCCCGGAAGGTTCACGTCCCGAAGAATGCAACTCGAGAACTGGCTTACCGCCGGAGCAAGTCCTCCAAACGGCGCGGGAAGGGATTCGTTCTCCGTTCCAATGTAGGACGAAGAACTGAAATTGAAGGTTCCGGCCGCGCTCAGAACGGGATTAAAGGCTTCGTTATCAACAATGGTGAGCACTGCGGTGCTCATGGAAGCATTCAGCATCGCATTGCTCGGGTTGAACAGGGCCAGAAAAACGGTCTTGTTGTTGTTGAGGGTGGGATTATCCAGAATCGGCACCTCGAAAGTCTTCAAGATCTCTCCCGGCTGAAAGACGATCGTTCCATTGGTCCCGAGATAGTGGACTCCATTCGTCGCCGTGCCGTCCGCCGTGAAGAAATCGACCGAGACAGGATCACCGGATCCACCGCCATATTGAACCGTAATGGTCGCTACTTCGGCGTTCTCCGAAACCGAATAGGCCGTGCTTGTAAGCTGGATTTCGCCCACGGCGACGGCGGCGTTCGTTCCCATTCTCCAATTCAAAACATAGGGCCCAGCGATGGTGAACGTGTTGAAGGTCGATCCTCTGAAGCCGTCGAGGGCAACGTAATTGGTGCTTCCGGCCACTACTGTAAATCGAATCAAGCTATCGCGATTGCCAATACCGCCGCCCGAATCATCATCGCTGGCCAATTGGACCAACGACGCGAGATTGGTGCCCTGCTGGCGGTACGCTGCCAGCACCGTGTCCAGAGTCCCGAAGCCTTGGAAAGTGCCAATCGTATCGAAGGTCACCACACCGGTCTCAGGTGCAACCCATTTGAACCAGACCGAATTCGAACTGAATGGACTGCCGATGTAATGAATTGGCTCGTTGGTTTCTCGAGTGGCGCCGAAACTCGAATCGGTCAGCGTCCCCTGATATGGAAACGTCGGTGAGCCAAAGGGCGTAATGTCCAAGGCATTAGTGAAATTGTTGTTCGCCGGCGCTTGCGCTCTCGCTTGCGGAACCGCGGCGGTCGCGGCCAACAAAAGGAGGGGCAGGAGAATCCATCGCGTCCGGCGCGTAGCGGCGCAGAGGATTCCGAGGTTTATTTCAACAAGACTATTCATAAACTTTGCACTTCTCGATCGGACGGAAGGAACGCCGTTCGCTTCCACATCGATCCCATTTGGGTCGAGCGGGCGCACAGAACTGGAAGCGGGGAAAGCTCCAACTTCAGGGTTCAACTGCGTCCACACGGACGCGGTAAACACGTTGAGGAGATTTCGCCGCATCCCTCACAGTAACCCGTGCGTTCGTCGGACCGTTGATAAAATTCGTCAAGGATTGCCACGCGCCGCCCGTCAGCGATTCGCTAAACTCCACAGTGTTGGCTGCATTCGCCGGCGCGTTCCAGTTCAGGAGCACTTCCCCGCCGCCCGGCGCGTAAGCGATCGTCAAATCCAGATCGTCCGTGGCGCTGCCGGTCGCGCGCGGCGCGGTGGCGGCGAACCCGCATTGCTGGCCTGTCGTGTCGAAACCCTCGACCGGGATGGGCGTGCAATCATCAGCATTCGGATAACCATCGCCATCCGAATCAATGTCTTTGCTGCGAACCAGGCCGGCATTGAACGTGTGCGACGTGCCATCGGGATAAGTCAGCGTGATGGAGCTTTGCGGCCCGGCAAAGCTGCTGACCCACTGGATGCGTCCGTTGCCCAGCTCGGCCAGCTTGTCGGGATCGACGTTGGAATCGGCGAAGTAAATCGTGAAATCAGGGTCCACTTGAATCGTCCCGTTGTAATTGGTCGCGTCATTCCTGAATTCCAGATAATCCACATACAACGCATTGCTCACGGTCGCGCCGCGGAAACGGAATCGGTTCAGCAAGGCGCCATCGAGAACCAACCGCCCCAGCGCCACGTTGTTCGTGAAACCGTCCGGCGAGGGACCGCGATCCTCGCCCGCCCACTGAAACACACTTTGCGCGAACGTGCTCGCGAGCGAGATGACGCGCGTGCCCGTCAGATCGCCTTCCACAGTCGGACGGCGCAACATCCGCACGCCCGCGGTCACGCGCCATTCGTTGTTCGCGTCCACGCCGCCGTCGGTCAGCGAATTGGTGGCGTCGAGCACAATGGCTCCGGGAATGAAATTGTTGAACGTCCCGGCATTCGTCGCTCCCGCCAGCAGCGTCGAGCGTGTGACGAGCAAATCACCGGCGGTCAGTTCAATATCGGAACGAGCTTGAACCAGCCCGTTGCGGATGATGAGCACGCCGCCGTTCAATTCGACGGGTCCGTTGCTGCCGGTCATGGAAGCGGGAAGGAACGGAGTGCCCGTTTGTTCGATGTAGGCCGAGCGCGCCTTGACCGAACCGCCGCTAAGGGTTCCGTGGTTCACCACGCTTTCGTAAATAATCAGCCGCGGCGGTTGCGGGCCTTTGAGTTTTTTCTTCTTCTTCGGCAAGGGCGGCGGCAGGTAGCCGTCCTCGAATGCGCCGAAGTACGCGCCATACGGGACATTCACGACGCCTCGGTTCGTGACATTGATGATGCCCTGGATATTCGTGAAGGCGAGATTGTGGCCGCGCGGCAGCGTCAGGCTGCCATTGGTGCCAATCGTGAGCGACCGGCCTTCGATCAACAGCGCCGCATTGATGGCGATGTCGTCTTCAATCACGACGTTCGTTCCGTGCAAGGTGAAGCGGTGCATGATGGTCGGCGCGGAATCGCTGATGCAGGCGCCCAAGATCAGCACGCGATAAGTCCAGGTATCGATGTTGGGAATGAAATTGGTGCCGATGAATCGCCCGCCATTCGTCACGCCGACCGACCAATTGCCGCTCCATGAATTCAAATTCGCCTGCAGTCGGCTCACCGTGCTGGAAACGAAGTTCGAGAGAATCAAATCCTGATTGGTGGTCCCCGCGTCCAGGCTGATGAACGGCGCGTCCAAAAAGGCGCCCGTATTGCGAATCAAATTCGTCGCGTGAATGTCGATTCCGTTCTCGCCGCGAATGCGTGTCTGACTCAAATCCAGATTGTTCGCCCGGATCTCCACGTAGCCCGGACGGTTGGTGGGATCACTGGCGGCGACGGAACTGCCCAACGTTGGAAACACCTGAAAAGGATTGAACGGGCTGTTGGTGAAAAAGAGCGAGTTGGTGTTGCCAACGCGCAGGGAAGCCACCGTGTAATTGTAGTCCACGAAGCTGGCCGCGAAGTTCGCGTTGTAAAACAGATTTGTAGTGAAGGGCGCATTGGCCGGATCGGACAGGGCGAAATCACAATCTTTCGCGCGGAAGACGTTCTGGCCGTCATTTCGAAACGTGATGTAGTTGGTCGTCGTGCCTTGCGTAATGACATCGAAAGCCGCGGCGCGAAACTCGACGATCGGGCGGTTGGAGAACGAGCCGGCGGGAGCGTTCGTGGGAAACGCCACCGCCACGGAGACGTTCGTCGAAAAACCGTTAGTGGGCACGAACACGACGTTGATCTCGCGCGTCGTGCTGATCGCTCCGTTGAAAACGTTGGTGACCGAGTTGGTCAGGAGATGGACCCGAGCATCGTAAAGGCCGCAAGTATTCAAGAAGCTCTGAAAGTTCGTGGTGACGTTCGTCCCGATGGTCTGTCGGTAAAAAAATGGCGGGGCCAGGACATCGGGCGGCGAAAACTTCGGCGCTGCCACGTTCGTGCTGCCCGTGACCGGCGTGCCGGAAGCAAGGAAAAGCAAATTCAGAGGCACACCGTTAGTACCCGGAGAGCCGCTGATGCCAGAGGAGAAGTAACCAAAACTCATCCCAGGATCGACAACCGAAATGAAGGGGCCGGAGATGAAGTTGCTCACGCCGACGCAAGCAGGTTGCGGCAGATCGCCGACGCGGATGGCGCTGCGACTCAAATCGGCCAGGCCACCGTTGGCGTAGAGGCGCAGGCGTGAGTTGACGCTGCCAGCCACAACGCCCGAGCTAACAAGCTGATCCGCTTCGATGCGCAAA
>DATHKK010000125.1:0-3024 GCA_035489355.1 Candidatus Limnocylindria bacterium | reverse complement strand
TGAACAGCCCGATGGTTGCGCCGAGGTCGAGCACCAGATCAGGAGTGAACGTAACAGCATCGAGACGATAGACACCTTCGACCAGCAGTTCGTCCGCGACCCAGAGATGCGTGAGGTCTGCGCCTGAGACCGCGACACGGGTGGTCTGGCCATTTCTGCCGCAGCGAAATTCAAAGCGATGCCCGCGAATCCAGCGCTGCACTCCCGCCAGGGGCCACCAGGAATCCACTTGCGCGTAGTGAATCGCGCCGCGTTTCCAGCGCGCGATCAAACGTTCATCCAAAGGGTTCGCGGGATAGACGTAGTGTTTAAGTTTCTCGAGCACCTGTTCCGATTCCTCCTGAATTGAGTTTGTAACACGCACGATCGGCTTCTTCAATTCGGGGCGATTGCGGGAAGCGGTTAGGAAATTGTCCGCAGCGAGAACACACGAATTTCCTGAGCGTGGAAAAGATGCTGCTCTGAACTGCTGCGGACTAACTTGAAGTTCTCATCGCCCATTCACAACGGCGACGGCGATGTCGGGATCTCATCCCGGCGGCCAGCCGAGTTGGCGTCCGCCCATGATGTGGCAGTGCAGGTGCGGCACGGATTCGCCGGCGTCAGGACCGTTGTTGATCACGAGCCGGAATCCCGTGTTATCCACGCCGAGCTGTTTCGCGACCGCAGCCGCCTTCAGCAGAAGATGTCCCAGGACGCGTTCGTCTTCCGGCGTGGCGTCAACGATGCGCGGAATTGGTTTCTTCGGCACGATGAGCACGTGGGTCGGCGCCTTGCCGTTAATGTCCTTGAAGGCGAAGACGAGGTCGTCTTCGTAAACGATTTGCGCGGGAACCTGACGGGCGACGATTTTTTCGAACAGCGTCATGGCGGGACGTTAACGCGGAGCGGGGTGTTTTCAATTTGGAACTCAGGCAAAGACGCGGCGCGCGCGGAGCAACGCGCCCTACCTTGGCAGCTCGGCTGGTGGGGCGCGTCGCTCCGCCTTCCAATGTCGAATTACACCACCAGCAATCCGCAGGGCTGCGGCGGGTTCTCACGTATGATGCAGCCCCGCAGGAATTCCACGATGTGATCGCTGAGCTGCTCGCAACGCGGGCACCAGCGTTGGGCGCCGGCCAGTTGTTTCACGCAACTGCGCAGGCCGAAGAAACGGATCAACTCAGGCGACAACTGCAATTCCTTTCGGAGCTCTTCCCGCAGCCGCGCAAAGAATCCCAGCTCGAAGGCCTTGCCGGATTCAGCCGCGAGCCGGCGCAAGTCGGCTTGCACGCGAGGACCAACTTTTTTCGGCGCGTCGCAGGTCACATTGAGGCCGAGTCCGCGCAGCGCCTTCTCGAGGGCCTCCGTGAATTCATTCAGCGTTACCTCCGTGCGATGCAGTTCGTTTTGAAAATAGTGGAGCACTGCGGCCGCGGCGTGCTCGACCACGTCGCGATCGAGGAAATCCACCGCGGAACCCATCAGTTCGACCGTGACCGAGGAAGCGGAACAGGGGATTTTGTCGCCGTTGCTCATTTCAAACACCAGGCAGTCGTCTCGTAAGTGTATCATGTGGCTTCTCCAGCTTTTTGATTTCGGTGAGAAATTCATCCGGCTCCTCGAACTGCCGGTAAATGCTCGCGTAGCGGATGTACGCGACTTTGTCCAAACTCCGCAGCCCTTCCATCACGCGTTCGCCGAGGACACGATAGCTCACTTCGCGTCCGTGCAAGTTGAGCGCATCATTGTAAATTTTGTCCGCCAATTCCTGCATCGCTTCGAGGCTGACGGGACGTTTCTGGCAGGCGCGCTGCAAACTCAGGAGCAGTTTCTCGCGCGAAAATTCCTCGTGACGGCTGTCGCGCTTCTCGACCATGAGCGTGGCCGGTTTTTCAATTTCCTCGTAAGTGGTGAAGCGAGTGGCGCACTTGAGACACTCGCGTCGGCGGCGAATCGTAGCTCCATCGCGCGATGATCGGGAGTCGATCACCTTGTCGTCCAAACATTCGCACTTCGGGCACCGCATAACCGCCAAGCCTACTAATGGTGTGGCTGCGTTGACGTAGCACCCATTTGTTGTGCTCGTCAACCGATTTGCTTCCAAGGGAGAGAAAATTCCTTCTTCGCTTCCAGTTCTGTGTTCGCAACAATTCGCCATCAATGAAGGCTGTTATCCTCGCCGCCGGAAAAGGCACGCGCATGAAGGAACTCACCAACGAGATTCCCAAGCCGATGCTGCGCGTCCATGGCGTGCCGATCCTCGAACACATTGTGCTCGGGCTGAAGTCCGCGGGCGTGCGCGAGATCTTCATCGTCACCGGTTTTCGCGCCGAGGTGGTCGAAGCATACTTCGGCGCTGGCTCGCGCCACGGTGTGCGCATTCAGTACGAACGGCAACTGGTGCAGGATGGCACGGGCAAGGCGCCGGAACTTGCGAAGGAATTTATCGGCGCGTCGCCGTTCATCCTCACCTACGGCGACATTCTGGTGAAGCAGGAGACTTACGCCCAGATGATCAAACGCTACAACGAAGATTACTTCTCAGGCGTGGTGACGGTCACCGGCAGCGAAGACGTGACCAAGGGCGGGTTGTTTTTCTTCGACGAACATTTTTGCCTCAAGCATCTCGTGGAAAAGCCAAACCAAACTCAGCTGGAGGAATTGCGGCGCACGGACTGGCTCAAGCCCGGGGACATTGCGTGGTACAACGCGGGCATTTACATTTTTCGCCCTTCACTTTTCGAGCACACCGCCGTCCTGCAAAAATCTCCGCGCGGGGAATACGAACTGACCGACGCCATCGCGGGATTGATCAAGACGCATCATCCCCTGGCGGGACTGCGCATCGAAGGCCGCTGGGTGGACGTGCGCGATCCCGAAGTGCTGGAACGGCTGGAAAAGGAAACAGTTTAGCCGGAAACGAGAGACGCGGCGTGTCGACTGCCTCGTTCAACTCAGCCGGAGCGATGCGGATCAAACCGCAGATGAACGACGATACGGAGACGGTGAGTCGCACTGGCTCTTGGATTCCAACCGTCGTTC
>DATHKK010000124.1:0-3265 GCA_035489355.1 Candidatus Limnocylindria bacterium | reverse complement strand
AGACGGTGGAATCACGGGAGAGGCGCTGGGCGGGCGCGACCATGTGGAGCCTGCCGAAGAGGGAAATCCTCCGCGTTATCATCCCTGGCGTGTTCGGCTATCGCATGGACACACCCAAGGGCGGGGAATACTGGGGCGGCGTCGGCAGCGATCCGCAGATTCCAGAACTGCAAAAGCAACTCAGCAATCCAGACCCGCAGGCGCAGCAACAGGCGCTGAATTATTTGCGCCAGACCCAGTGGCGTTCCTCGGGCGCGGGCGAGTACGCGGGCATGCTCGTGGTATTGATTGCGGCCTGGGCGGTGGCGCGCTCTTTCAGCCGCAAAGCCCAAACTTTTTCCACGCTGGAGAAGAAATTGATTTGGTTCTGGGCCGCGATGTTCGTCGTGGGCGTGATCTTTGGCTGGGGCCGTTTCGCGCCCTTTTACCAGTTTTTTTACGCGCTTCCGTACATGTCCACGATTCGCAACCCGATGAAGTTCATGCACCCGGGGCACATGACGCTCATGATCCTTTTCGCCTACGGCCTCCAGGGATTGTCGCGCGAATACCTTGAGAACGCGCGCACGACGGCGCGTGCCACGACGGTCCGCGCGCAGGGTTGGTGGCAGAGCGCCACCTCATGGGAAAAACGGTGGACGTACGCGTCCATCGCTTTCGTGGCGCTCTCGGCGCTGGGCTGGATGATTTACTCGTCCACGAAATCCGATCTTGCGAAGTGGATGGGCGAGAACGCGATTGGGCGGATGGCGCAGCCGATCGAGATCGCGAAGTTCAGCATTCACGAAGTCGGCTACTTCGTCCTCGTGCTCGTTGTATCAGTCGCCGCGCTCCTGGCGGTGCAAACGGGAATGTTTCGCGGCCCGCGCGCGGTGTGGGCCGGCGTGCTGCTCGGTTTGATTCTCTTTGGCGACTTCGCGCGCGCGAATGCGCCCTGGGTTCAATACTACGATTACAAGAGCCGTTACGCCGCGAACCCCGTCCTCGATCTTCTCGCGGAGAAACGCTGGGACCACCGTGTTACGATCGCGCCGTTCCGCATCAACGAGCAGTTCAATTTCCTGCAAAGCTATTATCAGAGCGAGTGGCTGCAGCATCAGTTCCAGTATTACAACGTGCAGACGCTCGACGTGGCGAACGAGGGCGGACGCGCCTCCGGCGAGAAAGGCTTGTACCTGAGGTACCTGGGCACAAATATCGTGCGCTACTGGCAGCTTGCCAACACGCGTTACATCCTGGGCATGGCCGGCTTGGCCGACGCTTTGAATCAGCAACTCGATCCGGTGCAAAAACGTTTTCGCCAGACCATGGCCTTCACGTTCACGCAAAAGCCCGGGTCGAGTTTCTACGGCGTCGAAACCAACGCGACCGGCCCGTTCGCGTTGCTGGAATTCACCGGCGCGTTGCCGCGCGCCAAACTTTATTCGCAATGGCAGGTGAGCACGAACGACACGAATACGCTTTCCACCCTGGCTAATCCGGCGTTCCAGCCGGAGGACGTGGTGCTCCTCGAAGATCAGATACCCGGCGCGTCCGCCGCCGCCCCAGCCGCCGGCACGGTGGAATACTTGAGCTACGAGCCGAAACGATTCGAGCTGCGCACGACATCCACCACGCCGAGCGTGTTGCTCGTGAACGACCATTACGATCCTGATTGGAAAGTCACGGTGGATGGGAAGCCGGAGAAACTGCTGCGCGCCAATTTCGTCATGCGCGCCGTGCAGGTGCCGCCGGGCCAGCACACGGTGGCGTGGCATTATCGCCCCAACCTTAAATCGGCGTACATCAGTTGGGCCGCGTTCATTCTCATGCTGGTGATGGCGGGAGCAGTGACCGTCCTGACGCGCCGCACCACGCCCGGCAAGGCATGAGCCACCAGGAGTCGTACTACAAAAACAACGAAGCTTATGCCGAACATCTCGCCGGCTGGGACGCGGGATTCTACGCCAAATACGCGGACACGTTGCAGCCCGAACAGTCCGGCGCGCGTGTCCTTGATGTCGGCTGCGGCGTCGGGCAAGTCGTAACGCGGCTCAATGAAGCGGGGTTCGAAGCGCACGGCGTCGATGTCTCCCAGCCCAATATCCAGCGCGCGCAAAAAGTGTGCGTTCGCTGCCAGCTTTACGACGGACGCACGTTGCCTTTCGCCGACAATTACTTCGCCAGCGCCGGCGCGTTGAACGTGCTGGAGCACGTCGATAAACCCGAGGCGTTCATCCGCGATGTGGTCCGTGTCGTGGCGGTCGGCGGGAACATCGTTCTTTCCAGCCCTAACTTTTTCCGCGTCTTCGGGTTCCGCGATTATCATCCCAAGATGCGCGGCATCGGGAACAAGCTGCGAAACTGGCGGCGTCTTGCCGAAAAGCGCGCGCAGATGCGGACTCAGCCCGAGGCGGTGCGCTTCGACCGGATGCAGCCCATCATCAAGCAGCCCTTCGCGCCGGATGACGACGCCATTGTCGCGACGAATGCGGTCGAGATGAAGTTCTTCCTGGAACGCGCCGGGTGCGAAGTCCAGCGCGTGGAATGCACCGACCGTTACGTGGCGAAGCCAATCGACTTCGCGCTGAATCTTGGCCCCTGGTGTTACATGATGTTCAACTCGTTTCTCGTGGCCAGGAAGGTGCGCCAGCCCGGCGCGAGTTGACTTCGTTACCCGGTTCCGGGACGGTGCATTAAATTGCCGGGGTATGCGGACGGACGTGGAATCGCAGGAGGACGGGAAGCAGATGGTTGATCCCATCGTGGCAGCTGTTGTTCCAGGAACCGCTGACACGTCGCAGCTTTCCGATCTGGCCCTGTTCATGAGGCGCACGCGGGCCGTGCTTCCAGTGGCGGTGGTTGGTCTTTTTCTGCTCGCGTTCACCGCGTTCCTTTATTTCGGCAAGGCTTTCTTCATGCCCATCATTCTGGCGGCTTTGCTGACGTTTCTCCTGAAGCCTGTCGTGCATTGGCTGGCGAGCATCCGCGTGCCGGAAGTGGTCGGGAGCATTCTGGTCATTGCCATCTTCTTCACGATGCTCTCGCTGGCGGTGACGAAATTGGCGCAACCGGCGGCGGAGTGGCTGGGAAAAGCGCCCGAGACCGTGCAACGGGCGCGCGAACGTTTTCACCAGGTGATCCGGCGCGCCGAGAGATTGTCACGCGCCGCCGCGCAGGTCGAAGACATGGCGCACAGTCCCGCGACGGAAGGGACACCCAA
The DNA here is from genome assembly GCA_035489355.1 of Candidatus Limnocylindria bacterium. GTDB lineage: Bacteria > Verrucomicrobiota > Verrucomicrobiia > Limisphaerales > SIBH01 > JANNGC01. Next base: position 63 of record DATHKK010000124.1, on the reverse strand, counting down.
GTTCGAAGTGAAACAACCGGTCTTGATGAACACGGTGATCACTTTCACGAAGAGCTTTGCGAC
>DATHKK010000123.1:0-2142 GCA_035489355.1 Candidatus Limnocylindria bacterium | reverse complement strand
GCCTTCACCTCCCTTATACGCTAGATTGCCGATCCTGTCCAGATCGCGCCACGATTCGTGCCGATTGCTCTCGGAGTGCCGCGCGAGCATTTTTTGTAAACCTCCGGCGAAGCCGTTTTTTTGGAGAGAACGGTCTTTCCCGAATCAGCCAAGTTACGGTAAACTGTCGGTGTCATGGATGGCATTCTCCTTGAGGAACCGTGCCAAACCTCGGAATTGCACGGTTGGCTGGATTTGATCCGAGAACTGCGGCAAGAAGTTTTGCAACTTCGCGCCGAAGTGGCCGCGCTGCGCCGAGAGAATCTCGAACTTCGGCAGCAAGTCGGCTACTGGAAAAGCAGGCATGCCGACGCCCTCGAGCGCATCGCCGTTTTAGAACAGGAAAACGAACATCTGCGCGGCGAGAACCGTCGGCTGCAAGCTCAACTCTTTGGGCAGAAAACCGAGAAACAATCCGCCAAAGATCGTTCCAATCACCTCGACGGTCTTGAAGAAGATAAGCCGAAATCCGATCCCTCGAAGCCGAAGAAAAGTCCCAAGCGACGCGAGCAACCGCATTTGCCCGTCATCGAACAAATCATCGAACTGCCGCCGGACGAACGCGCGTGTCCGAACTGTGGCAAGCCGCGACAAGCGATGACCGCGACCGAAGATTCCGAGCAGATCGAGATCGACGTCAAAGCGCATCGCCGCGTGATTCGCCGCAAGCGTTATCTTCAGACGTGCGATTGTCCGAATTGTCAAAAGACGATCACGGCGCCGGCGCCGCCGAAGTTGATTCCCAAGAGTTTGCTGGGGACTTCGGTGTGGGTCGAGATTTTGCTCGCCAAGTATTTCAATCATCAACCGATCGAACGGCTCTTGGCCTCGTGGAAACTGATGGGTTTGAACTTGGCCCCGAGCACGGTGAACGCGGGTCTGGAACGTTTGGAGCCGTTGTTCACGCCGATCTACACCGCGCTGCAAGAACGCAATCGCTTGTCGCCCTATCAACAGGCGGACGAAACGCGCTGGCTCGTTTTCGTGGAAAAAGCAGGCAAAGAAGGGCATCGTTGGTGGTTGTGGGTGTTCAACGGCATCGATACGTCGGTGTTCGTCTTGGACCCGTATCGCAGCCACGATGTCCCTCAAGGGCACTTCAGCGCCGGCGTCAGCGTGATCTTGATGGTCGATCGGTTGTCGTCGTACAAGGCGATGACGCCGGTGAAGGAAGGCCTGATTTTGCTGGCCTTTTGCTGGGCCCACGTGCGGCGTGACTTCATCGCGGCGGCCAAGAGCTTCCCCGAACTGAAAGAGTGGGCGTTGGAATGGTTGCAGTTGATTCGCCAGGCGTATCGTTGCAATCGCGAACGTCTCGCGTGTTTGAACACGCCGGAATTCGCCAAGCCCGATGCGGACCTGCGCGTGGCCATGGAGCAGATGAAGAGCACGGCCGCGGAGCAATTGTCCGACCCGAAGCTGCGTCAACCGTGCCGCAAAGTGCTGGTCAGCTTGCAAGCGCATTGGACGGGCCTGACGCGTTTCGTCGCGGATCCGCGCATCCCGATGGACAACAACGCCTCGGAACGCAGCTTGCGAGGCGCCGCGCTGGGCCGCAAGAATTACTACGGATCGCATGCGGAATGGAGCGGCCGGTTGGCGATGATGCTGTTCTCGATCTTCGCGACCTTGCCGAAGTGGAACATCAACCCGCGTACTTGGCTGCGTTGGTATCTGGACGCCTGTGCGATTGCGGAAGGCAAAGCGCCGCCGGACATCCAACCGTACTTGCCGTGGAACATGAGTGAAGTCGAACGCCAAAGGATGAGCGACCCCATCCCGCTGGAAACCGCCGGCGACCAACCGGAAAGCTCCTAACAAGCCTCTGTAGCCATAAAAACTGCCGCCCTCTCCCTGACCGATCAGCAAAGTCGAACTCGCGCTACTTCCGCGCCCTCACACGCCTAACGGCTTCGCCGGAGGTTTACATTCGTTGCGCGCGGCGCTGACACACGCACCTCGTGCAACGCATTTTTCGGCGTTTCTGCGCAACCTATTGTCGTTTTTGTAGTTAATTCGTTTCATGCAAAAACGTCAGCGATGCCGGTTCCACGCCAGGGCCAACGGCATCGCCGCGAGCCGCGCCATCGGCATAACGAAGAG
>DATHKK010000122.1:0-8083 GCA_035489355.1 Candidatus Limnocylindria bacterium | reverse complement strand
GGCGGCGGCGGCGCTGTCTTGATTGGCTCCAACACGCGGATCGATGTCATCAGCCCTGGTCTGATTCGGGCGAACGGAGGTCTTTGCAACAGCATCAACGACGGCAGTGGCGGCGGCATCCGTCTCGTCGCTCCACTCGTTACGGGGAATGGATCCTTGACCGCGGACGGCCCGTGCTCCGGTGGCTCCGGCCGTATCCGCATCGACACCACCAATCGGCGCGCCGTCACAATCGCATCGAACCCGACCGCCTCTATCGGTGCCAACATGAGCGTGTTCCCGACTCCGATCCCGCGTCTGGATGTGACCGAAGCGGCGGGCACGATCATTCCCGAAGGAAACGCTGGCCCGGTCACGATTCAATTGCCGTTCGGCTCGACGACCAATCGCACAGTCACGGTACAGGCCCGTGGGTTTGGCGCCAGTGTGCCTATCGCTGTGGCGCTCACACCGGACAGCGGTCCACGCACGGTTTATCTGGCGACGATCGACAACTCAGTTGACCCCGCGCAAGTAGTCATCAACGTCACGCTCCCGGTGAACATGGTCGTAACCGTCAACGCCTGGACGCGATGAAACCGAAACGTTGCGCGCATTTGAGCAAGAGCGTGAGTTGCGGCATGGCCGTGCTTCTGATCGCAACTCTCGCGCTTCCGCTTCATGCGGATACAACGTTCAGCATCGAATCGACCCGCGGCGCTCCCGGAACGACAGTGATCGTGCCCGTGACGTTGCGCGGCGAAACAAACGCCGTCGCACTACAAGCAGACCTGCTCTTCGATCCGGCGCTCCTGTTGCCGGGAGACGTGACGGCGGGAACAGTCGCGAACAACCATGTGCTTACATTCACCGATCTCGTGCCCGGTGTTCGGCGCTTGCTCATCTATTCTCTCTCCAGCGCGCCCATGACGAATGGCGTCGTCGTCAATCTCGGTTTCACCGTGCCGCCGGGAACGTCTCAGCACGCGCTCCGGCTTTCGTTGAGCAATGTCGTTCTGGTCACGTCTGCTCCATCCGCTATTTCGTCCACGAACCGTCATGGAGTAATCGTGCTGAATCCGATCTTCATCGGGCCGGGCGGCCACGCGGGATTTTTCCTCAGCGCGCTCGCCGGGCAGACGAACATCGTCCAGGCCAGCATCGACTTGGCGCAATGGACTGACATCGGCACCGTCGTTCCCATCGACACGGTTTTGGAATTCACCGATACCAACGCGCCTTCGTTTGCCCACCGATTTTATCGGACGGTGCCGCAGCCGTAGGCAGCACCTGCTTGCGTCGGCGGGTTACAACCGCAATGGCGTTTGACGGGCTGTCATGGCTCGCGTTTGCTGGCCGGTGGCAGCTTGGCGAAGAAGTTCGAGTCGCCTTCCTGCAACTTTGCTTCCACTTCCGCCAGCGTCGTCCAGCCGGGCTGTTGCGACCAGCGCACAAAGTCATTGGTCGCGAAGACTGGTTGACCGCCGCGATGATTCCACCATGCGCCCCACGCCCGCCAATCGCCGCCGAAGTTCGTCCCGGTCAGCCGCACGAGAGAAATCTGCGCGCACCAGCGCGTGTTCACGTTGCCGTGATACACCAGCAGAATCAGTTCCGGCACAACCGACGTGTCGCCCAATTGCCCCAACGCGCGAATGGCCATCCAGCGATCGCGATTGTCCTTCTCGGCGGGATCAGTCGCGATGCCGAGCAACGGCGGCACGGCATTGGTGGAACGCAAAGCGCCAAGCGTGCTGATGGCCTGATAGTATTCGCGCGACTGCGGTCCGTTCAGCGCATCGATGGTTTTGGTTTCGAGCGTGTCGCGCTCCGCCTTGGACCAGCCGGCGAAAGTGCGGTTGTCCAGAAAGCCGCGGAACTGGCGCGCGGTCCACTCCTCAATCCGCCGTTGCTCGTCGTTCAACGGCGGCGCATTGGTCTTCACCGCTGGCGTCTGGGCCGAAGCGCCGGGCGCTAAAACGGAGCAAGCGATCAAGGCTTGGCCGCAAGTGCGGACCAGGCGGGTGGAAAGTTTCATACGCCAGCACCCTGGCGCGACCGAGATTCTCGTTCAACCGCAATTCGAGAACGAAGTTGATTCCACGCCGGACACGCCGTCACATGCTTCGTGAAAGCGATTTCAAACCTTCAGCCCGCACGCGTGGTGGGGTGAGACTCCGTCGAACCCTAATTGCCGACGAAGGAGGCGCGAGCAACGCGAGCATCTCCGGCAAGCCTGGCCGCAAGAGGGATGCTCGCTCTGCTCGCCTCGCTGCGCTCGAAATGGGGCTCGACGGAGTCTCACCCCACCGCGAGGTTACGAGTTTGCGCTCGGTTGGTTGGCAGCGGCACGCTTCCGCCGCGCGGAGCGGATTCTGAGAATGACATAGAGCGCAATTACGGCAGAGACTGCGACGAGCAGAAGATACGGACGACGGTTTTCCTGATGAGATTTGCGGATGTATTCTTGCAGGCGCGGAATCTTCAGTTGCAAGAGCCGAGCCTGCGGCGAGCCAAGTCGAATCGCCTTCTCAAAACTTTCGACGGCGAGATTGTATTTTCGATTTTTCAGGCAATCGACGCCAAGCATGACGAAGCAAGCAGGCTCGCGAGGATTCAAAGATGCCATGTAGAAAATCCCCTCTTCAAATTTCGGGTCTGCGGCCAGATCCCATTTCAGCCTGTAGGAGGGTGGCGTATCGCTCGCCGCCAATTGTTGAGCGATCAACTCTACGGCAAAGTCCTCCGTTGATTCCGCTCGAAGCATGGCTTCCAGTTCAATTCGTTCGGCTGCGTCCGGCGGTTCAGTGCTCGTTGAACTCAGCTTTCCGCCCGGATTGCTCAGCCATGTTCCACGGTGGAGGAACCGCTCCGACCATTCATCCACATACACATGCCGGGCCTGATATTTGGTATCGCGCATCAAGTACTGCAATAGCGCGAGGTGATACCGCTCCAATCCAAAGTGTGCGTTGGGATTGATCTCCAAGTCGCGCGCGATTTCCTTCTCCGCATCCGCGTAACGTCCCAGCAAGTGATACGCAGTGCCGAGATTGGCATGGACGCCGTAGTCGTCTGGGAACCTGGCGACAGTTTGTTCCAGCAGCGTTGCGGCTTTTTGCGCCTCGCCCAGTCGAAGGTGAGTGCCCGCCAAATCGTTCCACCACGCCACGTCATTTTCTCGCGGGCTGGTTCGAAGCCGTTCGATCTTTCGTTGAAGCCCCCACACATCAACCTTTGCTCCCGTCTCGCCACGGATCGCTTTGACGAGATCAGGCCGCGAGATCTTTTCGGAGAGCTTAGTTTGTGCGTCCCAGATGCAGGCTTGCCCTGTGGCGAGCGGAAAGCAGAGGCAAGTGCAGGTCGTAAGAAGCAGCAAGCGCTGGAGAATCATTTCACGATCCAATCTACACCTTCACCCACCCTTTGCTCCGGCTGCTCTGCAAGATCGCTTCGCACAGTTTCACTTCGTGGTGTCCGTCCTCCGCCGTGGCGAAGAGCAGGGGAGTTTTGCGTCCGCTGGCGATGTGCTCATAGACGGCGCGGTAGTGCATCTTGTGCGCGTCGGCGAAGCCTTCGGGGTGGCCACCGGGATAATCGCTGAAGCCCGCGATGTCCACGTCGAAGCCGGGCGTGGCGCGCTGAAGAATCTGGTTCGGCTCGTCGCGGCGGCCGAGGATCATTTCGTTCGGCTGCTGGAGGTCCCAGCGCAGGCTGCCCTTGGTGCCGTAGATGCCGAGGGCGAGGCTGCATTTCCATCCGGCGGCGACTTGCGAAATGGAGGCGTTGGCGTGGACGCCGTTGGTGAAACCGTGCTTCGCCTTGCCGAACTTGAGCAGCACGCTGCCGAAATCTTCTGTGTCCACCTTGTAGGGAACCAGCGTGGCGGGATCGACCTGGGCGAAGGTCTGCACTTCGCCGCGCGGGCGCTTGCGCGTTTTGTGAAACGTCTCGATGTGCGCGAACACGCTCTGCGCGCGCGCGCCGAGGATGAACGACACGGCGTCAATCCAGTGCGTGCCGATGTCGCCGACGGCGCGGAGCTTGCCGCCTTCGCTGGCGAGCAGGCGCCAGTTGTAATCGGTGTCCTTGAGCAGCCAGTCCTGGAAGAAGTGGCCCTGCACATGAATGATTTGGCCGAGTTCACCGCGCGCGACCATGGCGCGCGCCTGGAGCACGGCGGGGAAGAAGCGGCACATGTAGTTTACCGCGAACACCGGCACGCCCGGCTTCGCCACCGCCTTCGCCACCTTCGCCGTATCGCGCGTGTTCATGCCCAGCGGCTTTTCACAAACGACGTGCTTGCCCGCCGCAAGAGCCGCCAGCGATTGCTCGACATGAGCTTTGTTCGGCGACGTGACGTGAACGACATCGACGTTCGGCGAGCGCAACATCGCGCGATAATCGTAGTCGCCATAGACCTCGGGAATTCCCCAAAGCTCCGCCATCGCCCGCGCGCTTTTCGTCGAGCCGCAAATCGCGGTGACCTGCACGCCGAGACGTTTCAGCGCTTCAATGTGAACGGGACCAATGAATCCGGTGCCAATGATACCGGCGCGCAGATGGTGAAGTGGTTTCATGCGCCGTTGGTTTCAACCGTTGTGGGCCGCGACGTCAAGCGTAACGTGCCGCCACAACGTGCTGCCGGTTTGCAACCGGCAAAACTCGTCTGCGCCGGGAGACGTGTGAAACTCTATCGCGCGCTCGTCATGCCGCGATCCTGCCGGTTGCAAACCGGCGGCACGTTACCAATCCTTGAACACGCGATCCTTCGGCTTGTTGGTCCGCTGGATCGTGGGTTGAAAAATCATCGCGCGCTCTTCGTTCTTCTGCGCGTCGAGCAACTGTTGCGCTTGCTGCGGCGTCATCTGCACCACGCGCGCGGCGCTCTGCTGTTGCTGCGCTTTGTCCAGCTCCTGGCCACGCTGATCCTGAGCCGACTGCTGATCTTCCTGTTTCTTCTGCTCCTGTTGTTGCTGGTCCTGCTTCTGCGACTGCTCGTCTTTCTTCTTCTCTGAATCTTCCGGCTTCTTTTCCTCGTCCTGCTTCTTCTCGTCCGGCTTTTGTTGGTCTTCCTTCTTCTGTTCGTCCTTCTTTTGCTGATCCTGTTTGTCCTGCTTTTCCTGCTGGTCCTTCTTGTCGTCGTTTTTGTCCTGCTGATCCTGCTGCTTGTCCTGCTTTTGCTGTTGTTTCAACTCCTCCAGCTTCTTCTTCACCAATTCCATGTTGAACTTCGCGTCGGCATCATTCGCATCGAGCTTCAGCGCGCTCTCGAATTGATGCACCGCCTGCTCCCATTGCTCCTGTTTTGATTTCGCGTCCTCAGTCTTTTCGCCGAGACGAAAGTGCGTGTTGCCCAAATTGTAATAGCTCTGCTCCTGCAATTTGATGTCCGGCGCGGAAAGCGTGGCGGTGAAATGCTTGAGCGCCGCTTCGTAATCCTCATCGCCAAAGGCGGCCGCGCCCGCGTTATAGCGCAGTCGGGCATCGTCGGGATTCTTGCGGGAGAGCCGTTCGAATTCACTCCGCGCCTTGGAAAACTTTCCCAGCTCGTATTCCTTCAGCGCGTCATTCGCCGAGCCAAAAGCATTCAACGCGCAGAACAACAGCAGTCCAACAGCAATTGCCGCTGGCTTGCTGCCGCCAACGTCGTTTTGCGAACTTCGCGTTCTCTCGGGAAACAACATCTCCGCCAACAATAGCAGAATCGCCGCGCCAATGAACCACTGGAATCGTTCGTGATACTGCCGCAGCGTACGCGTGGAGAACTCCGACTTCGGCAACGGCGCTAGTCCGCGTTCGTAAAGAACATCCATCGTGCGCGCGCCGGTCAGCGGGAGATAAAACCCATCCGTCTCCTTCGCGATCTGTTGTAGCAAAGGCTCGTTCAGTCGCGACTTCACCGCGTTGCCCTGCGCGTCTTTGATGAAAACGCGATTCCCGAACGGATCGGTCGTGCTCAGGATTTCTCCAGCCGGCGTGCCGACGCCGATGGTGAAGATGCGCAACCCCGCCTTGCGCACCTCACGCGCAGCGGATAGCGCCGCATCCCGATCATCATTGTCCTCGCCGTCCGTGAAGAGCACGAGAATTTTGTGGTTCTCCGTTTCCTCCTTGAAGGCCGAGCGCGCCGTTTGAATCGCTTCGGCCAGCGCGGTGCCGCCTTGCGGAATCACATTCACGTCGAGAAAGTCCACGCTCTGCCGATACGCCTCTTCATCGAGGGACAGCGGACATTGCAGAAACGCGCCGCCCGCGAACGCCACGAGGCCTAGCCGATCGGTGGCCGCCAAGCGCATCAAATCCACCGCCGCCAGCTTGGCCCGGCGCAATCGATTCGGTTGCACATCATCCGCTAGCATGCTTTTGGAAGTGTCGATGGCCACGACGATGTCGAGACCGCTCTGCTTGGATTCTTCGAGCGAGAAACCGAGTCGCGGACGCGCGAGCGAAAAGAGAATCAGCGCGACAGCCAGCGTGAGGAGCGCAAGGCGAATTTTCTGCCGCGGCTTGGAAACTCCTGAAGTAAGTGAAGCCACCAAGCGCGGGCTGATGAATTGCGTCAGCAACTTTTGCTTCACCCGCCAACTCCAGATGAGCAAGGCGGCCAGCGGTACAAGCAGCCACAAAAGCCACAGCAAGTTCGGTTGTCCGAAGTACGGGTTCACGGCAACCGCCTCCAAATGGTATTCGCCAGCAACGCTTCCACGAACAGGAACAACAGCCCCAACGCAGCCGGGATGTGGAACAACTCCTTGCGCTGCACGAACTTTTTCACGACCGCCTCAGTCTTTTCGAACTGATCGATCTCATCGTAGATCTTGCGCAACGTGTCGGTGCTGTCCGCACGATAATATTTTCCGCCCGTCTTTTCGGCGATGGCGGTGAGCGTCGGTTCGTCGATGTCCACGTCCACCATCACGGTGCGTTTGCCGAACGGCGTCATCTGCGGGAATGGCGCCTTGCCGCGAATGCCGACGCCGACCGTATAGACTTTCACGTCCAACGCCTTCGCGGCCTCGGCGGCGGTGAGTGGCGCAATTTTTCCCGCGTTGCTTTGGCCATCCGTCATAAGAATCACGATCTTGCTCTTCGATTTTAATTCGCGCAGCCGGTTCACCGCCGCCGACAGACCAGAGCCGATCGCCGTGCCATCTTCAATCGTGTGCAGATTCAGGCGCGCGAGGTTCGCTTGCAGGAAATCGTGATCGAGCGTCAGCGGCGCCGCGATGTACGCCTTGCCAGCGAAGGCCACGAGGCCGATTCGATCGCTGGGCCGCTTTGCGATGAAATTTGCGATGGTATCTTTTGCCACGACGAGCCGGTTCACGCGCTGGCCTCTGATTTCGAAATCCTCGGACTCCATGCTACCCGACAAATCGATAGCGATGACAATATCGATGCCGCTGGCGCGCACGGAGTTTTCGGTGCGGGTAATTTGCGGACGCGCCAGCGCCGCGATCAGGAGTGCCAATGCGAGCCAACGCAAGCTGTGTAGCAAAGCTCCAGCGCGCGACCGGCTCGTCTTGCTGACATTTTTGAGCAACGTGACGGACGAATAGACAAACGCCGGACGCGCGCCGCGCCGGCCCTTCAACCACGCAAAGAGCGGCAGCAAGAGCAGCCCGAACAACACCCAGCCATGTTGGAAACCGAAAGCGTTCATTCTTTCAGCGCGGTCGCCGGAGTTGATGGCGGAACGGGCGGCATGTCGGATGGGACCGCTGGTGTTGCGGATGGCGCCACGTCGTATTGCGTCTCGTGAACCAGCCGCAACGCGGACTCGTGCAACTCGCGCAGTAAACTTTCCGGCGGCTCGAAGCGCGCGAATTTTACCAGATCACATTGCTCCAGAAATTCCGCGAGACTGGCCTTCTGTTGCGCAGTGAGCGCTGAGGTCTTCTGCAAATCGCGGAGAAACTCTTCCGTCGTTCGTTCGGGCGCACGTAGATTGAATCGTTCTTCCAGATAAACCCGCACCGCATCGGACACCGCGATACAAAACGCCCGTGGATCGCCGATGAGTTGCAACGCCGCGTCGATTTTTTCCCGCGCGCGCACGTGCGGCGGAACCGGTGGCGCGATGGAGCGGCGCTTGCGAGCA
>DATHKK010000121.1:0-4041 GCA_035489355.1 Candidatus Limnocylindria bacterium | reverse complement strand
AGTGCAGCAAGTCCGCAAAGGCTATAAGTTGCGCGAACGCCTGCTACGTCCTGCCAGTGTGATCGTCGCCAAGAATCCCGCCCGCTAATTCCCCGATGTCGAAACGAGACTATTACGAAGTCCTCGGCGTGGCGCGTGGTGCGAGCGACGAGGAAATCAAGAAAGCGTACCGCAAACTGGCGGTGAAATATCACCCGGACAAAAATCCGGGCGACAAAGCCGCCGAGGAGAAATTTAAGGAACTCAGCGAGGCCTACGAAGTTCTGAGCGAGCCACAGAAACGCGCGGCCTTCGATCAGTACGGCCATGCGGCGTTCGACCCACGGCGGCGCGCTTCGCGTGGCGGCGGCGGTGATTTCCACGATCCGTTCGAGATCTTCCGGGAGGTCTTCAACCAGCAAGGCGGCGCCGGCGGAAGCATCTTCGACGATCTCTTCGGCGGCGGTGCGCGCGCGAACCCCGGCGGGCCGCACCGCGGCGCGGACTTGCGCTACGATCTGGAGATCACCTTCGATGAAGCGGCCCGCGGTTGCGAAAAGGAAATCTCCGTTTCGAAACTCGATGCGTGCCACACCTGCCACGGCACCGGCGCGGAAACCGGCGCGCGCCAGCAGACGTGCCAGACCTGTGGTGGCCGCGGCCAAGTGATTTCATCGCGCGGCATTTTCAGTATCGCGCAAACGTGTCCGAAGTGTGAAGGCGCGGGACGGACCATCGACAAGCCTTGCCGCGCTTGCAAAGGGAGCGGGCAGCAGGAGCGCACTTCCAAGATCACGTTACGCATTCCACCTGGCGTCGATACCGGATCGCGTTTGCGTTCGAGCGGCAATGGCGAGTCCGGCAAACGAGGCGGATCACCGGGCGATCTCTACGTGATCATTCACGTGAAGGCGCACGAGCTTTTTCATCGCGATGGCGATGACTTGCTGTGCGAAGTGCCGATCAATTTCACCACGGCGGCACTGGGCGGCGACATCGAAGTGCCCACGCTGGATGGCTCCGCGCAAATCAAGATTCCCGGCGGCACTCAGACCGGCGCGGTGTTTCGCCTGCGCGGCAAAGGCATCCGCAATGTTCACGGCCACGGTCACGGCGACCTGCACGTGCAGGTGGCAGTGGAAGTGCCGGCGAAGTTGAACACTGAACAGCGCGCGAAGCTGAAAGAGTTTGCCGACTTGTGCGATGCGTCCGTGAACCCGCGCGGCAAATCTTTTTTCGAGAAGGCGAAGCAACTGTTCAGTTGAACGAGGAGCGCGATGCACCGCTTCTATCTGCCACCGGAGAATTGCCGCGGCGACACGCTCACCCTGGATGGCCGCGAGGCGCATCACGCCATCCACGTGCTGCGCGTGCGCGGGAAGGAGGGCGTCGTGGTCCTGAACGGCGTGGGGTTGGAGTTACATTGCGAAGTTTCTGGACTGGAACGCAAATCACTTACGCTGCAAGTCGCCGAGCAAAAAGCTATTCCTCCCCTGCCCTGCGCCATCACGCTGTTGCAGGCGATTCCCAAGGGGAAACTCATCGAGAGCATCATCCAAAAGGCGACCGAGCTGGGCGTGGCGCGGATCGTGCCGATCCTTTCCGAACGCGTCTTGGTACACCTGGATTCAGACGGCGCTGAAGCCAAAGCGGAGAAGTGGCAACAGATTGCCATCGAAGCCATCAAGCAATGTGGCAGCGCTTGGCTCCCGAAGGTCGAGCCGCCCGTGACGATTGAGAAATTTATCGCGTGCCAGGAATCCTTTGAGCTGCCGCTCGTCGGTTGTTTGGAAAGCGACAGCCGTCATCCGCGAATCTGGTTCGATCAGTTTCTGGCCGAACAGCAGCGCATGCCCCGGAGCGTCGGGATGTGGGTGGGACCGGAAGGTGATTTCACGCCAGCGGAGTACAGTTCGATCAAAGCGGCAGGCGCGAAGCCGATTACGCTGGGGCCGCTCGTGCTGCGAGTGGAAACAGCCGCTACCTATTGCCTGTCCGTGTTGAACTACGAATTGCAAGCGCCGCGCTGATTCAACGTTTCCATTCGCGCCTACTGCGGCTTCACCAGTTCGTGCGTCTGAAACTTCACGTCGCCCTTTGCTTTGCCCGCCGAGAGATACAGATGATAACTCACGTCCGGCTGCAGCGGCTCTGGCATGGCGCGGGGAATGTGCGGCTTCATTCCCGACAACCGTCCGCCGTACACCACGGCCTTGGTCGGAGCGGAATTCGAGTCGGAAATCATGTGCCAGACCGCGTGCGGAAACTTGTTCGTCTTCTCGTCGTCCACGGCGACAACTTTGATTTCCGTGAACTGATATTTTTTGTCGAATGCAAACGTGACCGGATAAACCGGGACGTCGCCCACCGGAACGCGCGAGCCACGCAAGGGCGGACGAATCTGCGGCAAGATTTGAATGCGCGGCTTCTCAAACCAGTCGGTAAACGCGACGGCATAGACGGCGGCCAGCACCACGGCCACAGCGATCAGCACAAGGCTCTGTTTGGTCATACGGTGTGAGTTGACGCTAGGTGAGTGAGATTATTCGTCTGCTCCGTTGTTTCGCTGTAAAACTTTTGGTTCCTCAAACCGGCGCGAATTCGCACTCAAGCGTGCTCGCGAAAAAGACGAAACGCATAGAAACGCATGAAACTGAAAATTGAAAATCGTTCCCGGCATGGCGCGTTCACGCTCATCGAACTGCTCGTGGTCATCGCCATCATCGCCATTCTCGCCAGCATGTTGCTGCCCGCGCTCGCGAAAGCAAAAGAGTCCGGCAAACGCATCGCCTGCGTGAACAACCTGCGCCAGCTCGGGCTCTCGATGCAGATGTACATGGATGACAATGAGGGCCTGCAACCGCAGCGCACCATCAACCTGCCGGGCGGCAGTTGGCCGACGGCGCTCCGAGATTATTACAAAGACTTGAAAGTGCTCGTCTGCTCGAGTGATTTGACTCCGCTTGGCAATTCGGGCGCGAACTCCAACGATGACCGGGCGCCGCGCAGTTACATCATCAATGGCTGGAATGATTATTTCGACGCGCAGGGAATCGCGTTTGGAAGTCTGGAAGGAACGAAGATGCCTGAAGCGGGGATCAAGAACACGAGCGAGACCATCGTGTTCGGCGAGAAGATGCCGGAGTCCGTTCACTTCTACATGGATTTCCTGGAATCAGGCGCGACCGTCACCGGCAATGACTTCAGCGAACTGGATCATGATAAGCACATGAAGAGTGCTGACGGCCGTGGTGGATCGAATTACACCTTCGCGGATGGAAGCGCGCGATTTCTAAAGCATTGGGCCTCGATCACGCCGATCAACTTGTGGGGCACGACGGAGAAATGGCGTGATTCGAATTTTTAGCGCGGGCTAGAGAAAGGAATCAGGTTTCCACAGAAGCCAACGAAGGAAACGGAGCTTCAGCGGCCGTTTCCCGTTCGGAGCGCCGACCGCACAGTCCAAACGATCCGACTTTGTTCCCTTCGTTGGCTTCCGTTCCTACGAAATCGTTGCGCTCAAGCCGAAACGATTGTTTGGGAACAGAAGGGAACAAAGGGACGAAGCGGACAAGCCCCTGCGTCGCTTCGCTTGGGCCGGGGAACGTCAGGCGAACCGCTTGGTTCTCCACACACCACTTTGATCTGAACTCAAATCTCCTCGGTCCGAGCCTTCGTTTTCTTCGTTGGCTTCTGTAGAAATCTGAATCGTTGCGCCTAAGCGGCCAGTTCCGCGGGCGCGACGAGCATCTTGCTCACCTTCGGCTGCACGTTGGGAACGGCTGGTCCTTCCGCTTGTTTGAAATGAACTTTGGAACGGAGGATCAACGTGCTCAGGAGGAAATCCGCCAGCGGGCACACGACGTTAAAATTCTTGTGCATGTAGCGATGGTGCAGAAGATGGTGCCCGTTCAGCCGGAAGAAAATTCCTGAACGCTCGACGTGTCGGCGCTTGGGCAAGTGCATGCACCAGTGCAGGTATTCGTAAGCCGCAAAGTAAATGGTGCAGGCGATGGCCCCGCCGCAGATCAGCCCCCATTTGCGGGAAATGAGCGCCGCGAT
>DATHKK010000120.1:0-2891 GCA_035489355.1 Candidatus Limnocylindria bacterium | reverse complement strand
ATCACAATGTGGTGCGGGGGAAGGCCGGCGGCGATCAAACCTTCCACGACTCCGGCCACGACGGCGAGGCGCGTCCCGACTTGCGGGCCAGGCGCAGAGAAGACCTTGATGCCAACGATGTCTTGAGTGCTGACGATGGTTCGCCACGCCGTCGCGAAGTCGGACTGACCGGTCAAGTTAGTGATGCCGCGTTGCACGAGCGCGCGCACGACATTGGCGTTGGGTTGAAAAGCTTCTGTCGCGCTCTCGTCCTGGACGATGACGACGCGCGGGCCGGCGGTCGCAGCCGTGACGGAATTGGTGGCCGCCCAAGCGGGCGGAATGCGCGCGAGCAAAAGCGCGAACAGCAGAATCAGTGTGTAAAAACGGGCGTTCCTTGACACGTTCAGTCAGTGAATGTTACCACGAGCCAACATGCTGGCTACCAAAATTCCCGCGCGGAAATGGATCGTGATTTTCACGGCCGCCGCGCTTGGGTTGCAGACCGGCTGCACTCCGCCGGGACCACGCGCTCTCATGCGCGGCGACGACTTGTTGCGCTACAACAAGTCAGCCGAAGCCATCGAAGAACTGAAACGCGCCACGGGTTTGATGCCCGGCGAACCACGCGCGTGGAACCTTCTGGGCGTCGCTTATCATCGCGACGGCCAGCCGCAACTGGCCATTCAAGCCTATCGTCAGGCGTTGTCTCGTGATCGCAGTAACCTCGTCGCGATCGCTCATTACAATCTCGGCTGCGTGTTGCTGGAGCAGAACAACGCGGCGGGCGCGGCGGATGAATTGCGGAGCTACACCTTGATCACGAACAGCATGCCAGGACTGCTCAAGCTCGGCGCCGCGCAATCGCGTGTTCGTCAACAATGGGACGCGGCGGAGCAGACGTTCCGAACGGCATTGCAGATCGATGGCAAGAACGCTGAGGCATGGAACGGCATCGGAATCATTCACGTGCATCGGAATCAGCGCGACGCCATGCAGTATTTCAACGCGGCGCTGCAGGCGAATCCAAAACATGCGCCTGCGTTGCTGAATTCCGCCTCGCTGGCGCAGCAGAATTCCGCAACGAAACAAACCGCGTTGCAGCGGTATCGTGATTATCTCGCCGCGCACGGAACTGCGCCGCAAGCCGGCGCGGTTAAATCGCTCGTGCGGCAATTGGAAATGGAATTAGCGCCGTCTCTTGTGACACCAACGAATGCGATGGTTTCGATGAATGGCGCGACGAAAACAAATCCACCCGCAATAACGAACTCGCGGCCTCAGTTTGCAGCCGCGAAGTCGAATGCACTCACGACGGTGTTGCGGACAAACCAGCCCGTGGCCCCAACGAGTCCGCCGCCTGCGATCGCGAGTCTTCCCATTACCATTGTCGCGGTGACCAACCAGTCGCCATCACGTGTCGCCGCGGCGCAGCCCTTGGCCATCGACCGCCCGACGGAGCCGCCGCCCGTTGAACAGATACCCGCGATTGCTGCCGAGCCGGCCGAAGTATCACCGCCTTTGATCACTCCGCGTCGAGACGAGGACAACGGAAAGCTCGGGTTTTTTTCACGACTGAATCCATTTCGAGGAAAACCAAAAACGCCCACCAACGACGCACCGCGCGCAGTCGCGCTGAATTCAGTCACGGCAACGGCGCCCGTGGTTGTCTCAGCGCCCGCGATTCCCGCCAAACCGAACTTTCCGCGATACACCTACATTTCTCCGGCCCGACCGGTCGCGGGTGATCGCGCGAATGCGGAGCGCGCGACCAAGGACGCGCAGAAGGCACAGCGCGCAGGGAACACCAACCAGGCCCTGCTGGTTTACCATCTCGCGATCGATTCTGACCCGAGCTACTTCGACGCGCAGTATTACGCGGCGTTGCTCGCGTTTCAGTCGGGAGATGTGAAGCGGGCGTTGGAAGGTTGGGAGACGGCACTCGCGCTGGAGCCGGCGAGCATCAACGCGCGCTACAGCCTGGCGCTCGCTCTCAAGCAGGCGAATTATCCTCACGATGCCGCCAACGAACTGGAGAGAATCATCGAAGCCAAACCAGAAGAGGCGCGCGCGCATCTGGCGCTGGGAAACATCTACGCGCAACAATTGAACGAGCGAGCCAAGGCTCGCGCGCACTACGCGAAATTTCTGGAGTTGGAGCCGCGCAGTTCCCAGGCGCCGACGATTCGTTTCTGGCTGGCGGCGAATCCTTGAACGGACAGCCAACGTCTCGCGGCTCTTCCCTTGAAGCCGGTTCCCTTCCAACTCCTACTTCCCGCTCAACCTGTCCGCGAGCAGGAGACTGATTTTGCGGATGGTTTTCTTGTCGGGATAGTTTCGGTTGGCGACGAGCGCCTTGCCGCGCATCACGACGGAACTGCGGACGTCAGCGAGGCGTTCCAGCCGCGCCAACGACTCAGCACGTTCGAGATCACTGAACCGGTCCTGTGGCAAATCGTTGTGTGATTTCAAGTAGTTGCTCCGAGACGCTCCAAAATTCCTGCCGTGAACTTCCATACATTTTTCCGTGCCGGCCGCATGTCGTCACGGTTCTCTGTGAAACAAGCATCGGCACGCGCCGGGCGAATCTTTAGTGCCGAAAGATCTTTTCCGCAACCGCGCAACGCTTGCTTTTGGCTCCGGGAATGCTTAGTGAACTCACATGAAGCAACGCATCCTGGTCGTCGATGACGAACCGCAAATCCGTGAGATGCTTTCCATGTATTTCGCGCGCCACGGCTATGAGACGGCCACGGCCGCGGATTCGGCCGAGACGCTGCGCATCGTGGAAGCCAGCAACGTGGATGTCGTTGTTTTGGACATCGGCCTGGCGGAGGAGGACGGGTTGAAGCTTCTGGGCCGCCTTAAAGCCGCCCGTCCCGAACTGCGCGTCATCATGCTGACCGGCATGG
>DATHKK010000119.1:0-2504 GCA_035489355.1 Candidatus Limnocylindria bacterium | reverse complement strand
AGCTCGCACAAGCTCTTCGGTCGCGAGCGTGAGACGGTGGACGAAGCGTATCCGGGAGATGTCGTTGGTCTCGTCGGCCATTCCGATTTCCGCATCGGCGACACGCTCGCAGAGGACCCGTCGATTGAGTATCACGCGATTCCGCGTTTTACGTCGGAGTGTTTCGCCTGGCTGCAAAGCCCCAGCACCGCGCAGTTCAAGCGATTCCGCGAAGGTCTCGAACAATTGCTCCAGGAAGGTGTCGTGCAATCGTTCACCATCAAAGACTCCAGCCAGCGCGTCCCGCTGCTCGGCGCGGTCGGCCCGCTGCAATTCGAAGTGGTGCAATACCGCATGCAGACCGAATACGGCGCGGAGTCGCGGCTCGAACATGGCCCGTGGAAAATCCTCCGCTGGGCGCAGGCGGACAACGGAACGTCTCTGGAAGAAACGTTGCTGCCCACCGGCGCGAAGCTGGCCTACGACGTGGCGAACAAGCCGGTGATTCTCTTCACCGAACAATGGGCGTGCGATTTCTTCGCGGAGCGCAACAAAACGATTCGCCTGAGCGCATTGCCGTTTGAGGAACAGTTGGAATTGCGCTGAGTTGCCACCGTGAGTTCCTCGCGCATCATCATTGTGGGAGGCGGCGCGGCGGGATTTTTCGCGGCTATCGCCTGTGCTGAGGCCGCGCCGAAGTCCGAAGTCGTCATTTTCGAAAAGAGCGTGCAGTTCCTGTCCAAGGTCCGCATCTCCGGTGGCGGTCGCTGCAACGTGACTCACGCCTGCTTTGAACCGCGCGAACTCACAAAGCGTTACCCTCGTGGCGAACGCGCGCTGATTGCCCCGTTCCATCGTTTCCAGACCAGCGACACCGTCGCGTGGTTCGAATCTCGCGGCGTGAAACTCAAGACCGAGAGCGATGGCCGCATGTTTCCCACCACGGATTCCTCTCAAACGATCATCGAGTGTCTGACAAGAGCCGCACGAGAAGCAGGCGTGCAGTTGCGGAATAATTGCGGCGTCGAAAGCGTGATCAAAGTAGGCGAGCAATTTCATCTTACGCTGTCGAACGGCGAATCACTCGTGTGCGATCAACTTCTGCTCGCGACGGGCGGTTGCCGCACGGCCGCGTTGGGCCAACTCGCGATCTCCCTCGGCCACACACTCGAAGCACCAGTGCCGTCGTTATTCACCTTTCACGTTGAGGCCGAGTGGCTGCGCGCGCTGGCCGGTGTGTCGGTCGAGTCGGCGGAAGTTTCGGTGCCTGGGGCCGGCCTGCGCGAGCGCGGTCCTTTACTCGTGACGCATTGGGGACTGAGCGGCCCCTCGATCCTGCGCTTGTCCGCCTGGGGCGCGCGCGCGCTGCACGAGCGCAATTATCAATTCACTCTGCACGTAAATTGGCTTCCGCACTTGAACGCCGAAACACTCGGGTCGCAGTTAGATTCGCGCCGCAAAGCGCAACCGGCGAAACTCATCATCAATGCGCCCGTCGCACCGCTCTCCGCCCGCCTGTGGGAAGCGCTTGTGCTTGCGTCCGGCATCCCGCGCGATACACGGTGGTCGGCGCTCTCGCGCACGGCGCAGCACGAATTGACGCAACAACTTCTGCGCAGCGAGTTTCACGTGACGGGCAAGAGTTTGAACAAAGATGAATTCGTCACCTGTGGCGGGGTTCGCCTGAATGAAGTGGATTTCAAGACGATGGAAAGCAGGCGGTGCGCAGGGCTTTATTTCGCCGGTGAAGTGCTGGACATCGATGGAATCACGGGCGGCTTTAACTTCCAATCCGCGTGGACGACGGGCTGGATTGCGGGGGGCGCGCTGGCGGAAAAAGCAGTTGCAATCGCGAAGGACTGAGGCATTTTCACCGCCGCTTCGGGTCGGGGCGTAGCGTAGCCTGGTAGCGCGCTTGTTTCGGGTACAAGAGGTCGTGAGTTCGAATCTCACCGCCCCGACCATTTTCGTCGCTCATTGTCCCTCAATACCATTTCCGCAGTCGCACTTCGATTTCGAGATCGCTGCCGAGCAGTTGCTTGAAGTGGGACGCGTTCGTGTACACGCTGTTGACTCCGCTCCCTTCCTTAAAGTGATAAGGATAAATGATTTTGGGGTGCATCGCGCGAATCACGTTGGTCGCCGAACTTGCATTCATTGTGAAGGGGAGGTTCATGGCGAGGAAGGCCACGTCGATATTCGTGACTGACCGAATCTCCATGCCGTCGCCGCAGTCGCCGCTCGTGAAAATGCGTTTCCCGCCCAGCGTGAGGACGTAGGCGTTGTTGTTCCCATAGGGATGATTTCCGTTGTAAGCGGGGACGGCCTCGACGGTCATGCCCATGACGTTGGTCGAGACACCGTAAGCCAACGAAATCGCGTTGCTCCGAAACGGCACAAACGAAGACAGGTTGTACACGGCTGGCGGGACGACAATGATTCCGTTGGTGGCCCGCACAACAAAAAGGGTATTGCTACTATAGTGATCGCCGTGCTCGTGGCTCACGAGCACCAAGTCCGCGCGC
>DATHKK010000118.1:0-2923 GCA_035489355.1 Candidatus Limnocylindria bacterium | reverse complement strand
TCGAAGGACATGCACGAGGATGTCGAGAATCTTGCCGTACTGCGCTCGTTGGTCGCTTAAAATCCTGCCGCACCGCTGTCGCTCGCGCGCTTATCAATTCCCGCTTCGAGCTTGCCGCCATTCACGACGATAATTTCTGCGGCACCCTGGGGTCCAGTTTCAGTCACGGTGTGGCCCAAACCACGCAGCCACTGGACTGAGTTGGAAGAAAGGCCGCCGCGCTCGAATTGGATCCGATCCGGCAGCCACTGATGATGAAAGCGCGGCGCATCAACGGCCTGCTGAGCGTCCAGATTGAAATCGACCACATTGAGAATCGTCAGCAGCACCGTGCTGATGATGGTGCGTCCGCCAGGACTCCCCGTGACCATGAGCAGCTTGCCGTCGCGCACGACAATCGTCGGCGTCATGCTCGACAACATGCGCTTGCCGGGCGCGGCGAGATTCGCTTCCGTGCCAATCAAACCGTTAGTCGTCGTGAGTCCAGGCGCGGCGTTGAAATCTCCCATCTCGTTGTTCAGCAAAAAACCTCCGCCCAGCACCACGATTCCCGAACCGTAGGATTCTTCGAGCGTGTAAGTGAGCGCAACCGCGTTGCGGTTCGTGTCCACTACCGAGAGATGCGTCGTCTCCGCGCTTTCCGCCGGCCAACTAAAATTCTTCGGCGATGACACCGAGGCGCGAATGGGCGAAATGCTTCGGCGAAGAATGGCGGCGTATCGCTTCGCGGTCAGATCGGCGATGGGAAGGTCAGGATTGAAATCCGAATCGCCCAGGTAGCGGGCACGATCGGCAAAGGCGCGCCGCATCGCTTCGGCAATCAGATGAACATTCGTGGCAAGGCCGGAAGTTTTGCGCTGGAGATCGAAGCCTTCGAGCACGTTCAACATTTCTACCAACGCGACGCCGCCGGAACTGCTCGGCGGCATAGAGATGATCTCGCACCCACGGTAGTGGCCCCGAATCGGATCGCGACGTTTGGCGCGGTAGCTTTTTAAATCTTCGCGCGTGATCAAACCACCGTGCGCCCGCATCTCCTTCTCAATCAGCGACGCCGTTTCGCCTTCGTAAAAACCAGCCGGTCCTTGCTCTGCAATTCGCTCCAGGGTGCGCGTGAGTTCAGGTTGCTTGAGCGTCTCGCCTGCTTGGTAAGGAACACCGCTTTTTGAAAACTGCGCCAGCGCGGCGGGGGAATTCTTCAACAGCGGCAGGGTGGACTTAAGAGAACCAGCCAGTCCCTCGCTCACAACAAACCCCTCGCGAGCCAGCGCGACTGCCGGCGACACCAGTTCGCGCCACGGAAGCTTCCCGTGCTCTTTCCATGCGAGATGCAGCCCGGCCACGGTGCCAGGGACGCCTACGGACAAATAGCTGTTGTGGTGCAAATCAAAATCATAGCGGCCGTTGCGCAGAAACATTGTGGCACTGGCTCGGGCGGGCGCCGTCTCGCGAAAATCGTAAGCAACCGCTTCGCCCGCCGCCGATCGGGAAACGAGAAAGCCCCCACCGCCGATGTTGCCCGCCGCCGGATGCGTGACGGCGAGAGCGAAAGCTGTGGCGACTGCAGCATCAATCGCATTTCCTCCGCGCCGCAAAACATCAGCACCTACCTGGGCCGCAATTTTGTCCTGAGACACGACAGCGGCATTAGCAAACCGCGCTGGTTCGGCCGCTGAAAGAAATTGGGAAAGGAGAGCAAGTCCAAAAACCGCAGCCGCGCTACGAAACGAAGGCCGTAGAAATTTCACGTCACAAGTAAGGACATGAAAATTATGCGCTGCAACGCCTTTTCAGTACCGCGGCAGGTCCGGATCGATCTCGTTGCTCCACCGCTCTATGCCGCCGGAAAGATTGTGGACGTTGGCAAAGCCGGATGCGCGGAGATGCGCGGCGGCTTGTCCGCTGCGGATGCCGTGGTGGCAATACACGACGACCTCGGCATCTTTCCAGTCCTCGATTTCGTCGATGCGCGCAGGCAATTCACCGAGTGGAATCAACGTGGAATTCGGCAACGCGACGAAGGCGTGCTCTTCCGGCTGGCGCACATCGAGCAATCGCGGTGGAGTTCCAGACTGAAGTTTTTCTGCCAGCTCTCGTGGAGTCATGAAGAATTATCGCCTGAAGAAAAACCAAAGCAAAACGCCGAACGGAAACAGCAGGATGAAAAGGAGGACGCATCCAGATCGTTTCTTCGAACTCGTGAACCGCTCGGGATACGCCGTGCGAAGCTCTGCCTCGAGGTTGTCAATGATGTCCTTGGATTCCTTGAGGCCAAGTCCGCTGAGTTCCCGGAGTTGCTTGATCGCCTCAATTTTCTTTCCCTCGTAGAGCGCATCAGCAAACGCCTGGCGCTGCTCCGGGGTGAGATTGGGCGTCATGGCTCAATGAAGCATGGCGCTCAAGTAACGCTCCGCATCAATCGCCGCCGCGCAGCCCATGCCCGCCGCGGTGATCGCCTGGCGATAAACATGGTCCGAGCAATCGCCGGCCACGAACACGCCGGGCACGTTGGTTTCCGTGCCGCGCTTGGGGATGACGTAACCATTAGCGTCCATATCGATCACGCCTTTGAACAGTTGCGTGTTCGGCACATGCCCGATGGCTGCAAAAACACCGGAGCATTCGATCACAGTCTCGACGTTGGTCTTCAGATTCTTCACGCGCACGCCAGTCACTTTTTTCTGTTTCACGTCCAAGACTTCGGTGACGACGCTGTCCCAGACTGGCTTGACCTTCTCATGCGCCAGCGTCCGGTCGGCCATAATTTTCGAAGCGCGCAAGGTGTCGCGGCGATGAACGAGATACACCACGGAGCCGAAACGCGTGAGGTAAGTTGCCTCCTCGCATGCGGTATCCCCGCCCCCGACCACGACCAGCGGTTTGTTTCGAAACATGGGCAGCGCTCCATCGCACGTGGCGCAAA
>DATHKK010000117.1:0-2641 GCA_035489355.1 Candidatus Limnocylindria bacterium | reverse complement strand
GCTCTCCGGGCTTGCCGCTCGGTGGGGTTCAGCATCGAAACCCAACCGGGGCGCCCAATTGTTGTGCCGATGCTGAACCCCACCGAGCGGCAAGCCCGGTGAGCCTTCCTGCACCAGCCCGTTATACGGATTGCCGGAACCGGCAATGATGGTGCCGTTCGTGATACCGGGCGCCGTGTTGATCGCAACCGCCTTACTCGGGTCGTACAGATTTGGCTCGAAATAGCTTTGGAGATATTGGCCGCGCGTGTAGGTGGGCCCTTCATAGCCCCACCGTACGCCGTATTCCACCGTAAGTTTGCGATTCATCTTCCAGCTATCTTGCAAATACGCTTCGGTCACAAAAAATCGGAATGCACCGTAAAAGATTCCCTTCGTCTGCGACACGCTGGTATAGTTGCCCAGCAGCATATTGGCGAACTGGTTGCCCGTGTCGTTCGGATTGCTCGCGTTTGGCCCGAAGTTGGTGTTGAGCGCGTCGCTCCATCCAGGCTGCTGCCCATTGTCGTTCCAGTTGAAGTAAATGCCCGTCTTGAAATTGTGTTTGCCGCGGACGAGCGTCAGGTTGTCGGTGAAGGCGTAGGTCTTCCCTTCACTGCGCCAATTGGCTTGGAAGGGCGAATAGTTGCACGAGCCAATTCCGCAATTGAAGCTGGGAAAGCGGTTGCGCACATTCTGGTCCGGAAACAGTTCCTGGAACTGGAAGCCGAGCGAGGTGCGGTCGTAGCTGTCTTTGTTGGTGCCCGGGACGACGTCCACGACCTGAGTCAAATGATTGTACGCGAAGATGAACTCGTTCGTGGTGCGCGGCGAGATCACGTTGACCAAGTTCCAAGACCAGCTCGCGCCCGGTTTCTTGCGAAACTGCGGATACACCGGATAAGGCAAGCTGGCGAAGATCCCAATGTCCTGCTGCTCTTGCTGCGCGTCATCCGCCCAGCGGAAAAAGAAATTCATAGTCGGGCTGATGTTGTAATCCACGCGCGCGACCTTCGCGTTCTTGTTGAACACGTAGCCGGGAGTGAACGGAACACGCACCTGTTCCGGACTGCCCGGGGTGGGAGTCGCCCCGGCAAGGGGGACCTCGCGCATCAGCTTGATGAACGCCGGCGCGTTCTTATTCCATTGCGACATCGGAACGGTGTTGTTCGGATAGGGCGTGCCGCCGATCGCGCGCCCTGACGAATCGCGGACGATGGTGCCGGGCTGAAACACCGTTCCTACCGGCACTCCATTGCTGCCGGTGATAGTTTGCGGGGATCCATCCGCGTTGAACCGATAGAGCTGCCGGAAATCGCCGCCCAGAATTTGCGGGCTTGGCACATCGACGAAGGTATTGCTATTGAGCGGCCGAGTGGCGCGCGTACCTTCATAGTTGAAGAAGAAGAACAGCTTCTTGTTCACACCAGTGGAAAAATGCGGAATCAGAATCGGGCCGCTGAGGTTGCCGCCGAACTGGTCGTAGCGCAGCTTGGCCACTTTGCCGGTGGTATCGAACGGACGGCGTGCATCGAAGGCGTCGTTGCGCAGGAACTCATACGCCGTGCCGTGGAACGAGCTGCCGCCGCTTTTCGTGTTGATCGAAATCATGACGCCGGGGTTGCGGCCGTACTCGGCATTGAAGGCGCTGGTCTGGAGCTTGAATTCGCCGACGGCGTCCAGACTGATCTGGGTGTACTGCCCGTCGTTGGCGCCCACATCGGTATTGATCGCGCCGTCCAGAAACACGTTGTTGCTGCTGCCGCGCTGGCCGTTCACGTTGAACGAATTCGTGTTGTTGAAGGCCAGCCGAAAATCGCTCGTGTCGTTCGAGACCACGCCGGGCAGCGTGCGTAGCAGTGTCTGGAAGTCGCGGCCGTTGAGCGGAATTTCGGTCACTTCCTTAGAGCTGATCACGAACGATTTCTGTGCCGTGGAGGTTTCAACCAATGGCACCTGCGCTTCCACGGTAATCGAGTCCGTCAATTGCCCGAGTTGCATGCTCAACACGCCCAGGTTCATGATCTGGTTCTGATCGAGCGTCAGGTTCTTGCTCTCGAAGGTCTTGAACCCGTGCGCTTCGATGCGCACTGTGTAGTGGCCCGGCAGCAGGGGCGTCAAATGGAAGTCGCCGGCGTTGCTGCTGGTCACTTCTCTGGCGACCACCCCCTTGTCCTGATCGAATGCTGTCACTTTGGCATTCGGCACGGTGGCGCCGGCGGCGTCAGTAAGCGTTCCTTGGATGGCGCCTGTTTGGGCAAGAGCGGTTGACACTCCCAGCGCGATCAGACAGACGAGCGAAGTCAATCGGAAACGAGACATGGTTTACGAAGGACTGTATCGCATTTCACGTCCCAGCGCTAGGGGTGTATTAATTGGCGGCTCCGTTGGAGCACCAGCATGAGATGGTGCGCTTCGTGAAGGAGAAAGAATTCGAGCCATTCCACAATCGTCATTTCGCCGAAACGGGAGTGGACACCTGTTCTGGCGAGTTCATCGCTCGATAGATCTTCGACTCGTTTAACAAGCTGCGCCCGAAGCGCCGCCAAGCGCGACAGCACTTCGCCGGCCGGCAGAAGCGTCCAGGGTGGCCATCCGGCATCTTCTTCGGCCGCATAGCGTGGGAGCGCGGGCCGGTCTTCCGCGAGAATGCGTTCGAGGC
>DATHKK010000116.1:0-2051 GCA_035489355.1 Candidatus Limnocylindria bacterium | reverse complement strand
CGTGATCGGCCAGGATATTTTTCTGAACCTGACCGCTGGCACTTCGACTGAACTGGAGTTTCGGCGCTGGGAGTGGGAATGCGGCGAAACTCCAGTTCAGTCGAAGTGCCAGCGGTCAGGTTCAGAAAAATATCCTGGCCGATCACGGGCGCGTCGCCCTTGAGCGTGCTCTGCAAATACGGATGCCAAAGAAACGGACGGTCGAAGCGATACGGCGTCTCGATGTCGCCGCTCGTGTAGCGCCGCCACGGCACGAAGGGCACGCGAAAGCGATTGGTGGACGGGAGGGAATTAACCGGCCGCGCGTGCTGAAGCGAAACCGGGTAATCGAGTATGTGCCAATGCGCCGGCACTGGAAGGTTCTCCACGGTGTTGCTACGCGGCAACCCAAGGCCGTTGGTCAGTGATTCCCAGCCATAGGGTGGGGGGGGCAACTCCGGTTCGCGCAGGAGCAATTCACTTTGCGTCACGTTTGCGCGTGGCAACTGCAACTCGGGAGGAATCGGCTCACCGGTGAACACGGGAAGCGGGACGTAGTCGTATTGGAAGAAGGGTTTTGGAGGTTCGATCGTTTTTTTCAGCGCCGCGCCGGGATCAGGATTGAAGGGCGGCGGAAGCACCAAGCTCGTCGTCCTCCGCCGCCTTAGTTCGTAGGCGACCGCTGCGTCTTCGATCAGATCGGGCAGCGCCCGTACGCCAGCATCAGGATTGAAATGCTCCGGCGACAACGGTGGTGGGGCCGAGTTCGCGCGTTGATGGGGCCTGGACAGAGAGCGGTTGGTTGAGTCGCCGTTTTGTTCCAGAGCCATCCGAAGCGCGGAGCGCAACGGCGTATTCTGGTCCGCGGCGTGGCCCACGAGAATTCCACCAGCGCAAAGAATCGCCAGTCCAAGCTGTCGTGTGTGCGTTCGCGTCTCGTGGGTCACGGGTCGAGCCATGATTTGATGCTGACTTGCGTGTCGCGGCAAGAACGGTTTCAAAAGGCGCCGGTTGAAGCGCCAGTTTTTACTGAACAGCGCAGAGATGAGGATGGACGGCCGCGCCTAACGACCCATGCTCAATGACGGCGAATCGAGAGCGTTGGCTGCAATGATCTGGTAGATGTCATAGTGTGTCTCGATGCGGCTGGTGATCGCGATTCCAGCGAACCAATGCCGCATCGCTGGAATCTTCAAAAACAAACTGTGGCGTTGGTGATTCGACATGACCGTCGCAGAACACAACGTTCATTTTGCCTTGGTGACGCGTTAGGGCAGCGCGCCAGTATCGATCGGAGGAACGCTGATTAAGACGATTGAGACGGTCGAAACGAATTCCTCCGTTGAAACTCTCTCCGATTGCCATCATGTCGGCCGGGACAGCCACTTCGGATTCGTTGACGGGCGCGAATCCACGGAGTCGTGGAGAAAACGTGTGCCCGGGAACAAAGCTACCGCGCAGACCCAGTGCGTTGTCGTAATTTCCGGGCCAACCAGGCCGAGCGCCGCCATAAGCATTGTAACCATAGCTGCAGAAATCTACATCGTCGTTTGGGGGTGCCATTTTGAGCGGAGCGGAGGGACAGCGCCAGATGCCCTCAGCTATGTTCGTGACCGGTTTGGAAATGCCAAAGCCGCCACTTGCCAGTTGGTCAAACCAAAAGCCGGGATTTTCGCTGTTGGTAGGCCCGATGAACGAAGGATACGCATGGTTCTCCGTCACGAAACTCTGCAATCCAATGCCCAATTGGCGCAAATTGTTGGCGCAACCAATCTGTTGGGCCTTCGTTTTGGATCGCGAAATCCCCAGCATCAATAAAGCCACCAGGACTGCAACAATGGCAATGACCACCAGCAACTCAGTCAACGTAAACGCAGCAAGGCCGCTAAAAGCGACCTTCTGGTTCAAGTATGGGGATTGTTGATGGATGCGCACAAATGCAATTACCTAGTCAACGACCCAAGCAAAGAAACGGCGAGCCGGGGCATGGTGATTATCTTGGGGACTTTTCTCTTGATGGACGATACCACAAGTCCAAGCCTCGGCGGTCACGAAAGCCATCGGGGCCGCAA
>DATHKK010000115.1:0-5919 GCA_035489355.1 Candidatus Limnocylindria bacterium | reverse complement strand
GGGCCGGCCAAAACTCGGTGTCATCGAGCCGATTGAAACCGTTCACGGCACGCGCTGGTTGCAGACAGACAAATTTCCTTACCGCGACAGGACGGGCCGCATTGACGGCGTGATTGGTTTCGCGACCGACATCACCGAACGCAAGCAGGCGGAGGAATCGCTTCGTATCAAACAGCAACATTCCGAATCTCTGTTGCGGCTTTCCCGGAAACTCGAACGCGTCGTGACGGCGGCGGACATCTTGAAGGCGGCGCGGGAAGAAGTGCAGCGCACCGTGGGTTTCCGCGTGGTCTGGCTCTATCTGTTTTCCGACGATCGGAAATTTCTGAAGCTCATGCTCGCGGCTGAAGAGACGCCGCGCTCGCACGCCCCGGACGGCGAGATGCTTTTGATCGAAGGTGATCCGATGCTCGAGGAAATTGCCGCGGCCAAAGACATCGTCGTGGTGGAAGACGCGCGCACGGACCCGCGCACCAACAAAGCTCTCGTCGAAAAACTCGGCAACCGTACGATCGTCAACGTGCCGATCACTCTCGCGGAAGAGAAGCTCGGCGCGATCGGCGCAGGAACGTTCGGCGATGAAGGAGTGCGCACGCTGACGCCGGCGGAGCGGGACTTCCTGTCCGCGCTGGCAAGTCACGTGGCTGTGGTGCTCGATCGAGTTGCGGCCTTTGCCGAACGCGAACGCGCCGAGCAGGAATTGCGCTGGTCGGAAGCCCGCTTCTCGACCGTCTTTCGGTCCGGCCCGGTGGCCATGAGTATTAACGCGATCGCCGACGGACGGATCATTGATGCCAACGAGCAGTACTGCAAACTGTTCGGTTACGCGCGCGAGGAGATCATTGGCCGTAGCGTCCTTGACCTCAACTTCTGGGCGAATCCCGAAGAACGCGCGCCCATCATGCAGCGACTCCTCAAGGACGGAGCGATCCGCGGCTTCGAAGTCAAACAGCGCGGCCGCTCCGGCGAAGTGCGCGATGTCCTGGCCTCTCTCGAGATGATCGAACTGGCCGACGAGAACGAGCCGGTGTTGATCTCGATGTTCACCGACATCACCGAGCGCAAGCGGGCGGAAGAAGCGCTGCGCGACAGCCAGCAATTGCTCCAGGCGATCATCGATAATTCGCCGGCGGTCATCTACGTCAAGGACCTGCAAGGCCGTTACCTGCTGGTCAATCGCCGATTCGAGGAGATTTTTCATCTCACCCACGACGCCATTCTCGGCCGGACCGACTACGACTTTTTTCCGAAGGAAGATTCCGACGCGTTCCGGGCGATGGATCGAAAAGTCGCGGCCGCTGGCCATGCGTTGACGGGAGAGGAAACGGCGCCGCACCACGATGGCTTGCACACTTACGTTTCGGTGAAATGTCCGTTGCGCGACAAGGCGGGCGAACTCTATGGCGTGTTCGGCATCTCGACTGACATTACCGCGCGCAAGCTGGCCGAGGAAAAGATCCGGGCGTCGCTCAAGGAAATCAGCGATCTCAAATCCGCGCTGGACGAGCACGCCATCGTCGCCATCACCAACGCGCAGGGAAAAATTACTTACGTCAACGACAAGTTCTGTGCGATCTCGAAATTCTCGCGCGAGGAACTGATCGGCCAGGACCATCGCCTCATCAACTCGGCCTATCACTCGAAGGATTTCATTCGCAATTTGTGGACGACGATTGCGCATGGCCAGGTGTGGCACGGCGAGATCAAGAACAAGGCCAAGGACGGTTCGTTCTATTGGGTGGACACGACGATCGTGCCGTTCCTGAACGAGCAAGGAAAGCCGCGCCAGTACGTGGCCATTCGCGCGGATGTCACTGAGCGCAAAAGGATCGAAGAGAAACTCCAGGCGCAACTGGCGCGCGTCGCCTTGCTCAACAAGATCACGCGGGCCGTTGGCGAGCGCCAGGATTTGCAGAGCATTTTCCAGATCGTCATTCGGAGTCTCGAAGAGAACCTGCCGATCGATTTCGGCTGCGTCTGTCTTTACAACGCGGCGGAGGAGATTCTGACCGTGGCGGGCGTCGGCTCCAAAAGCGCCGGGTTGAAAGAAAAGCTGGCGCTGGCCAACGACACACGCATCACGATCGATCAGAACGGCCTCGCCCGCTGTGTGCGTGGCCAGTTGGTGTACGAGCCGGACGTGAGCCAAGTCCCGTTTCCGTTTCCCACGCGGCTGGCCGGCGGCGGCCTGCGTTCGATGATTGCGGCGCCGTTGCTGGTGGAGAGCCAGGTCTTTGGCGTGCTGATCGCGGCGCGGCGGGATGCGAATGCGTTCAATAGTCCTGATTGCGAATTCGTCCGGCAATTGAGCGAACACGTGGCGCTGGCGGCGCACCAGGCCCAGATTCATACGGCGCTGCAACAGGCTTACATGGAGTTGCGCCAGACCCAGCAAAGCATCCTGCAACAGGAGCGGTTGCGCGCGCTGGGTCAGATGGCCAGCGGCATCGCCCACGATATCAACAACGCGATTTCGCCCGTGGCGCTCTACACGGAATCGCTACTCGAACGAGAGAAGGCCTTGAGTCCGCGCGCGCGCGAACAACTCACCACGATTCAGAATGCTGTCGAGGACGTGGCGAAAACGGTCACGCGCTTGAAGGAATTCTATCGCCAGCGCGAACCGCAACTGACGCTCGCGCCCATCGATTTCAACCACGTGATCGAGCAGGTGCTCGATCTCA
The DNA here is from genome assembly GCA_035489355.1 of Candidatus Limnocylindria bacterium. Taxonomy (GTDB): domain Bacteria; phylum Verrucomicrobiota; class Verrucomicrobiia; order Limisphaerales; family SIBH01; genus JANNGC01. The sequence goes on along the minus strand of DATHKK010000115.1, from coordinate 3,235 downwards.
CGCGTGCCCGCTGGAGTGACATGCCGCAAGAGCGCGGCTTGATGATTCGTGTGCAAACCGAGTTCGCGCCCGTGTTGCCCACGGTGATGGGAGCGGACGCCGAGATTCGCGATGCATTGACCAACCTGATCATTAACGCCGTGGACGCCATGCCCGAAGGCGGTGTGCTCGCCGTCCGCACGCGTTCGATGATCAGCGCGGAAAGTGGCGACCGCGAACCGGTCCCGCGCGTGCTCGTGGAAGTCAGCGACAGCGGCGTGGGCATGGACGAAGAAACGCGGCGGCGCTGTTTGGAACCGTTTTTCACGACCAAAGGCGAGCGGGGTACCGGCCTCGGTCTGGCGATGGTCTATGGCATGGTCGAACGCCACAGTGCGGACATTGAAATTGAAAGTGAAGTGGGCAAAGGCACGACGGTGCGCCTGATCTTTCCCGTCACAACGACGCACCAGATTCCTTCCATCGGCGCCGTGCCATCAGCGCGGCCGGCGCGGCGCTTGCGCATCCTCGTTGTGGACGACGATCCTTTGCTCATCAAATCACTGCGCGACATTCTGGAAGACGACGGTCACGTCGTGACGGCCGTCGATGGAGGACAAGCGGGCATCGACGCTTTTCACGCGGCAGAGGCGAGTCAGAAACCATTCGCCGTGGTTATTACCGATCTGGGGATGCCGTATGTGGACGGGCGCAAAGTGGCCAGCGCCATCAAGAAAGCATCGCCGCTGACGCCCGTGCTCATGCTCACAGGTTGGGGACAACGACTGATCGCCGAGGGCGAAATTCCGGCCCATGTGGATCGTGTGTTGAGCAAGCCGCCGAAGCTGCAGGAGCTTCGCGAGACGCTCGCCCGCGTGACCGATGGCAATTACCTTGCGGGCGGCGCGCCACCAGCGGGACTCTCTTGAGCCTGAAACTTCAAACCAACATGCCGAACGAAGACGTCCGCCCGCGCGGTTCCGGAGGGAAGAAAATTCTGGCAGGACTGGTCTTTGCGTTTGCAGTTCTGGTTTTCGTCGGCGTCATGCTGTTGGACACCATTAGCAAACAGAAGCAGACCGCCGCCCGGGTGGCGCACACCCACGAAGTGTTGGACCAGCTCGACCTGTTCGTCAACTCGTTGAGCGATGCCGAGAATGGACGCCGCGGTTACGCACTCTCCGGCCTGGATCGATATCTGGTCCATCATCGCAATGCCGTGGACCGGACCGAAGGTGCGTTGCGGCGCGCGTGTGCCCTGACGGAAGACAATCCCCGGCAGACTACTGCTTGCGATCAATTGGAACCTTTGCTTCGGCAACGACTCAACATTTTCACCAACAGCATCAACGCGCGACGAGACGGCGGGATAGACATGGCTGCACAGATTGCCTTCATGGAAGAAGGCCAGAAAGTCATGGAGCCGATTCGCCGACTCGTGACGGAAATGATGGCGGCGGAAAACCGGCTGCTCAAAGCCCGCGAAGAGCGGCTCCAGAAAAGCGTGGAGGGCGCCAATGGCCTTGCGGTACTGGCAACGTTTTTGAGCCTGAGTTTGTTCGCGGTCCTTTCGATTTTGTTGTCGCTCGAGAACCGGCGCCGGCGGCGCGCGGAAGAGGGTCTGCGGCAAACCAACAAGCAGCTCGAAGAGCGCGTGCAAAAGCGCACGGCTGAACTTTCGCAAACCGTCGAAAAACTTGAAGCCGCCGATCAGTTTCGCGGCAAGGTCATCGAGAGCACGGTGTTCGGCCTGGCCGTGGTGGATGGCGAAGGCCGTTTCACTTTGGCCAATCCGCGTCTGGGCGAAATGCTGGGCTACACGCCCGCGGAACTGCTGGGCCGGCCTTACTCGATGGTGCTCTCGAAGGAGAATGATGCCGTGCTCCAGCCGCAGTTCGCGCGCGTCTTGCGCGAGAAACAGCCGCTGGCCAACCGCGAAATCGAAGTGATCCGAAAGGACGGCTCAACCGCGCACGTCGTGTTCAGTTGGAGTCCGCTCCTCACGCAAGGGCAGGTCACCGGCGTCGTCGGCACCGCGCTCGATATCACGGAGTTGAAAAAAATGGAGCGCGCCGTGCGCGAAAGCGAGCAACGGCTGCGATCCATTATCGACACCGCGCTCGACGGAGTTGTCACGATCGATGCTTCCGGCCGGATCACCGGCTGGAACCCGCAGGCGGAAAAGATGTTTGGCTGGGCCAGCGAGGAGGTTATGGGGAAACGGCTCTCGGACACGATCGTTCCGCTGCGGTATCGGGAGGCGCACGAACGCGGTTTGATCCATTTCGGCGCCACTGGCGAAGGCGCGGTCCTGAACCAGCGCATCGAGCTTTCGGCGCTGAAACGCGACGGCCCGGAATTCCCGGTCGAACTGGCCATCACTCCGATCCGGTTCGGAGCGGTGGTGTCTTTCAGCGCGTTCATCCGGGACATCAGCGCGCGCAAGCAGGCGGAGGACAAAGTGCGGGCGCAATTGGCCCGGCTGGATCAGCTTCATCAAATCACGCGTGCGATCAGCGAGCGCCAGGACCTGGCGAGCATTTTCCACGTGGTCATCAGCAGCCTCGAGGAACAACTGGCGCTCGATCTCGGCTGCGTCTGTCTCTTCGATGCGGCCACGCAAACATTGACCGTGGCCGGTGTCAGCACCCGGAGCGAAGCGCTGGCGGCGGAGCTGGCCATCACCGAGCAGACGCGGATCGAGATCGATCAAAATGGCCTGTCGCGTTGCGTGGGCGGGCAGTTGGTTTATGAGCCGGACGTATCGCAAGTGCAGTTTCCATTTCCGCAACGGCTGGCGCGCGTCGGATTGCGCTCGGTCGTGATGGCGCCGTTGCTGGTCGAGAGCAAAGTCTTTGGCGTGCTCCTGGTGGCCCGCCGGGATGCGCGCGCCTTCAGCAGCGGTGATTGTGAATTCCTGCGCCAGTTGAGCGAGCACGTCGCACTGGCCGCGCACCAGGCGGAGATTCACGTCGCGTTGCAACAGGCCTACGACGATCTGCGGCAGACCCAGCAGGCGGTGATGCAGCAGGAGCGGTTGCGCGCGCTCGGGCAAATGGCCAGCGGCATCGCCCATGACATCAACAACGCCATTTCGCCCGTGGCGCTCTACACCGAATCGTTGCTGGAAAAAGAGCAGCTCACCGAACGGACGCGCGATTATCTCCAGACCATTCAACGCGCCATCGAAGACGTGGCCCACACGGTCACGCGCATGAGAGAATTTTATCGGCAACGCGAGCCGCAATCGGTCCTC
>DATHKK010000114.1:0-2368 GCA_035489355.1 Candidatus Limnocylindria bacterium | reverse complement strand
GCGGCGTTGCCACTGAAGGAATACGTGTTGGTCCGCTCGATCAGCAAATCGTCCACGGCACTGACCGCGAACGAAGACGAAGCGGCATTCGCCAGAATCAGCTGCGTGGCCGGAAAGGAAATCTGCGCCGAATCGACGCTGCTCAATTGCACCAGGAGGTTGCTGCTCGTGACCGGTTCACGCGTGACCGTCGCTGTGAGCGCTGCTCCGCCTTCCACGAGGCGGTTGGTCGAGAGGGTGAAGGTCAAACGCGGAATGTTCGCGTCCACCACGGTGATGTTCGCTGAAGCCCCGGTGAAGCCTACGGCGCTCGCCAGGATACTGACGTTCTGCGCGCCGTCGTAGAGACCGTCCTGTTGCACCGTCGCTTGAAAGGTCAGCGACGCGAAGTTCGCCGGAATGTTTACCGTCGCGGGGACGATCAATTCCGACGTGTCCGTGCTCGAGACATCGACGACCAACGCCAAAGCGCGGCTGCCATTGCGAGTGAGCGTCGCGGTCACGATCGGATTCACCGCATCCTCGGCAATCTGCGTCGCGTTCAACGTGAGTTGCAGCGCCAGCGGCACGGAGAAGTTGTCGGCATCCAGCAGAGCGTTGTTGTTTTCCACCAGTTCGGAGATGGCGTTGCCGATGTCTGTCTGCACGACGAAGCGGAGCGTCCCGGCGTCGCCGTTGATCGGGATGGTGACGGATTGCGTCCGGGTCAGCGAACCGCCGATGGGAACCGAAGCCGCGATCGACGCATTCAGGAGAGACGAGTCGGAACCGATGGCCGCATCCGTTGAGAGGTAGATGGTGTCAAACCACGGGCCGACCGCCGTGGCCGTGCCGCGATTGGTCAGCACATAAACGAGTGAGATGGTTTGTCCCGCAATGGCCGAGGCCGGAGCGATGATATCATGCACGGCCAGATCGGGCAGCGGCGAAAAGCCGGAAGTAATATTCAACGACGTAGTGTTGTTGCTCTCGCCTGTGCCGCTGCCATTGAACTCGAAATTATTGTCGAACCGATCCGCGGTGATCGAGATGAGCAAACCGCCGGAGCCATTCACGTTGTTCGGCAGAGTGAAGTTGTAGGAACGATTGCGCGCCGTACCATTCGTCAGTGGGCCGGGACCGCCGGTATCGAAGTAAGCGAGCGTGTCGAGCAGCGTCACGCCGAGGTTCGTATTCACGATCAACACGCGGTCGTACCAGGCGTTGATCGCGCGGGCGATGCCACTGTTGGTGACGGTCCAAAAAATCGTGAGGTTCGTGCCCGACGCAATGGTCGCGGGCTGGACGGAAAGATTGATGACGCTCAAATCGGGATAAGCCGAAAGCGTGCTGTTCACAAGATTCGTCGTGGCGTTGTTGGCCTCGCCCGTGCCGCCGTTATTGCCCTCGAAAATGTTATTGAATGTGTCAGCCGTCACCGTCACTTCGATCGCGCCCGCGCCGCGAGTGCCGTCCGGCAGGGTGAAGGTATTGGAACGCCCACGCGAGCCGCCCGGCGGAATGTCACCGCTGCCAACCGCGCCCGGATTGTAGAAGACCACCGCGTCCACCAGCACTTCGGCCGTGTTCGTATTGCGCACGCGGACGCGATCGTAAAACGAACTGCCGGTGTCCACGTTGCCTTCGTTGATCGTAGTCCATTGCAGCGTCACGCTCGCGCCGGATTGGAGCGACGGGTTGCCGGTGACGACCAGGTTGCTGATGACGAGATCGGGCGCGGAAATGGTGACGAGCGTGCGGCTGTTGTTGGTCTCGGCGTTGAAGCCCGGCATCAATTCGAAGAGTTCGCTGCCGCTGTCCGCGGTGATGACGATTTCAAACACACCGTAGGCATTCCCGTTGTTCGGCACGATGAAGGTCAGCGAACGATCGCGGAAAGTTCCGGGCGCAATGGGACCATTCCCCACGTCGGCGAGCACGTAGTTCGTGCTGCGATTTACAATGACCTGCGCAGTGTTCGTATTGCGGATCACGACGCTGTCCGCCCAGTTGCCGCTGGCGGCGCGCGGGCCGGCGTTCGTCACGCGCCATTGCACCGTCACGGTCGAGTTGGGCAGCCAGCCCGTGAGCGGCGAGGCGTTCACGCTGTGAACCCGAAGATCGGGATAAGGCGCGAGCGTAGTCGTGATGTTGAAGGTGCTGCTGTTATTCGCCTCAGCCGTGCCGCCGGTGTTTTGTTCGAGGATGTTGTTCAACGTGTCGGTCGTGACGGTGATCTCCAGCGTGCCGACGCTGTTCGTGCCGTCCGGCAACGCAACAACCAACTGGCGCGAGCGCGTGCCGCCCGGAGCGATGGGGCCATTGCCGCCGGCGGCCTCGTTGTAGGGCAACGTGCTGTTCGCGATGATCTGGCCGCTCGCGACATTTC
>DATHKK010000113.1:0-2482 GCA_035489355.1 Candidatus Limnocylindria bacterium | reverse complement strand
CTCGCGGCGGATTGATCGATGGGAAATCCCTCGATGAGTTCCATCACGATGGCGGGCGGCTCATGTTCGTCGAGAACCGCGTGAACGGTCACGATGGCGGGGTCGCGTAACGCCGCGGTCTTGCGCGCTTCATCGAGAATGCGGCGGCGCATTTCGGCATCTGGAACGGCGTGCAACGTTTTGAGTGCGACTTTGCGTTGCAGCTTTTCGTCCCACGCTTCGTAAACGACACCGAGGCCCCCGCTGCCGATCTTTCGTTCAATTCTGAAACCAGCAATTCTCGGCGGTCCATCTCCCGCATCCGTCTCCCGCGGAAGCACGGAACTCATGCGAAGCGTTGGCGCTTGCCCACCATCGGCTTGCTGAGCTGCCTCCAGGAACTCTCCCGCGCTTTCGTGAGCGTCGAGTAATGTCTCCACGTCGCGGCGCAGTTCCGCGTTCCCGGCGCAGGCTTGTTCGAGAAAACGCTGGCGCTCCCACGGCGAGCGCAGTTCCAGGGCCTCGGCGAAAAGATTCTCGGTGGATTGGCTTTCAGCCATGATGACAACTCAGTTCCTGAAAATTTATGATCCGTTTATCTGACGAATTACGCACTGAGAGCTGACGGGATTTAACGGCTTCTGAGGAATGCTGGGAAATCAAATCTGCGCGGCCGCCGCGCTCGACTAAACGAAAGAAAACATTATGAAAACACGAACAAGTTGCCTGTTGCTTGCCACGCTGCTGCTCGCCGGTTGCTGGCAAAAGTCGCTGAACCCCTTCTACAACGCGAAGGATGTGGTCTCAGAGCCCAAGCTCGCCGGGATGTGGAAGGAACACAAAGAAAACGACACCGGGACGGAAGGCGACCGGACGCTCTGGACATTTTGGGACTCGGGAGAAAAGCGCCTCAGCCTGGTGATTGAGAATGAAACCGAGAAGCACGAGTACGACGCGCACGTGTTCAGGCTCGACGGCCATCGCTTCCTCGACATCGTCTCGAGAACCCGCAGCGTCAGCACTGTGCCGGCGCATCATTTGTTCAAGGTTGTGGACGTGGGGTCAGAGTTAAAGTTCGCCGCCTTGAACACGGACTGGGTGCAGAAATGGCTTCGCAAAAACCCGTCAGCTCTCGCGCACATCCGTGTCGCGGACAAGGACCATCCCAACGATCGGGATGAAGACGAACTGGTGTTGACGGCGGATACCAAGGCGTTGCAGAGCTTCGTGCGGGAACATGTGAACGACGAAGATTTCTTCATGGGGCAAACGGTATTGAAGAAGCAAGTGGAAGTTGTCGCCGAGAGTGAGAAGAAATAGTCTCACGGCAAATGGAGCGCGATTGGGTCGAGTCGCGCTCCCTCGCGTGTTGAATGAATGAGGTCACGCAAATCCTGCACCGTCTCGAAACGAGCGACGGCAATGCTGCCGCTGAGTTGTTGCCGCTCGTTTACGACGAGTTGCGCAAGCTCGCGCGCGCGAAGATGTCGAATGAGTTGCCCGATCACACACTTCAGGCCACGGCACTCGTCCACGAAGCGTATTTGCGTCTCGTCGGCAATGAACCGCAACCCTGGGCCAATCGCGCCCACTTCTTTGCCGCGGCAGCGGAAGCGATGCGGCGGATTCTCATCGACCACGCGCGACGGCGGCGCGCGGCCCGACACGGCGGTGGGCATGAACACGTGCCTTTGGATGATCTGCTCATCGCGGCCCCGGCGGATGAGGATGAATTGATTGCGGTCCACGAAGCGTTGGAAAAACTTGCGGAACGCGACGTTGCGAAAGCTGAGCTTGTGAAGTTGAAATACTTTGCCGGCCTGACGACTGAGGAAGCCGCCGGCATTCTCGGTCTCTCCGAACCAACCGCGAAAAGGCACTGGGCTTACGCGCGCGCGTGGCTGTTCCGAGAAATCCGCCGGGCACAAAGTTAAGCTCAGAAAACTATTCGCTCGACGCGTGTAGGACGAACCATGACAATGATTTCACCGCCGCGCAGCGAGCCAGCCATGCGGTATTGCTGCACCCAGGCGGCTGTATGGCACAGAAATCCAGACGGAGACAATCAGCTCGAGGCAGCTTGCGGTCATCGCCGGTCACTGCTGGATCTCCATTCGTCCCGCTCCACTCACGCACCAAGCCAAAGCACCGTGGGTGGATGCGCCTCACCGCCGTTCTCTTGATTCCCGCGCTGCTGTTCGCGGCGATCGAAATCGCGCTGCGCATTTGCGGCTTTGGATATTCCACGAAGTTCTTCGAGGGTACAGGCGACGGCAAAACGTTAACCACGAACCAGAAGTTCGCGTGGCAATTCTATGGACCATCGAAGGCGACCTCTCCCACGCCCGCGCTGTTTCCCAAAGAAAAGGATCGAGGCACCGCGCGCATTTTCGTTTTGGGCGAATCGGCGGCGGCAGGCACGCCTGATCCGGCGTTTGGATTCGCGCGCCAATTGGAACTCATGCTGGGTCATAATTATCCGAGCAATCGTTTCGAAGTGCTC
>DATHKK010000112.1:0-2849 GCA_035489355.1 Candidatus Limnocylindria bacterium | reverse complement strand
GCTCGCGCTGTTCGTCGCGTTCGTAGCTTGGCTCGTGGCGTTGGTAGCAGCGGATGCCACGCTACCCTTCGCTGCGTCAGTCGCGTTCGGTATCTCTCCGATTTCACTATCGGCCGTTTCGGTTGCGTTTGTCGCTTTCTCCGCCGCTTCCGCCGCGCCGACGGTCCCCGCGCTGTTCGTTCTCGAAACTAGATTGGTGTGATGGATGTAGCCAAACTCGTTCGTCTTCACCGCGCGGTAGGGACTCTTGCCCGCCTCGCCGATCCACGGGACGGAACTCATCCAACAGATCAGCGGATATTTTCCGTTGGCATTCAGCAGTTCCTGCTTGAGCCACGCCTTCTGCTTCGTCCCCAGAATGGATTTCTTGGCGTCGTCCTTGTCCTTCGGATCATCACGGTAAGAGCGCAGGTCCGTGATGATAAATTTCACGCGGCCCACGGCGAACGATTGGTAAATGCCGCCTTCACCAGCAGAATCAGCAAACGGATAGTGCGGCACGTACTCTTCGTACGTGTCGTGCGCCGCCTTGTGCGTCGTGGATTTCTTGTTCGCGTTGTTCCCGCCGTAGTCATGATCGTCCCACATGTAAACCAGCGGAACGGTGCGGTACAGGTCCGCCTGTTGCGGCGAAGCGAACACCATGTCATAGGCCGAGCGGAATGCCGAGGGCTTGTTAGTCTTGATGTCTTGGTAATGAAAGTCGCCCATGCTCATGTAGAACAACGGATGATGTTCGCGAATGCGGTCAAACACATCGCGCGTGGAACCCGTGCGCCCGCACGAGGCAAACGCGATCTGGAACGACGCTGGCCCCGGGGCGGGAAACGTGCGGAACTCGCCACGCTTCTTGCGATCGAGACGCCCGTCGATCTCCAGCCCGTAATAATACTGCGTGTCCGGCTCAAGGTTCTCCAAAGGAAACGTCACGATGTCGTAATTGTTCGATTCGGATCGGGTTGTTGGAGAAGGAAGCGGACTGGTCAGCAGCGCGTTCTTGCTCACGATCAATCGCGCGGACAAACGTTCCCGCGCGAGCTTCGCTTTCACGATGGCTGATGTCGGCGTGATCGCGCCACTCAACGGCCCGCGCTCGACCAGCGTGTAATCGACGCCCAGTTGTTCGAGCAGGAACGCGTAAATGTCCGCGAGCTGCTCGACGCGCTCGTTCAAAGCCGTGCCCATGCCGTGGCCGCTGGTCGAACTAGTTCGCAGCAACAACGGCTGTCCGGAAGTGGTGGCCGCTTGCAGGCGCGCCGTCATCTTGCGCGAATGCGCCGGGTTCACTCGGCCATCGTGCTCGCCCGTGAGCATCAGCACGGACGGATATTTCGTTTTCTCCTGCACGCGGTGATAAGGCGAATAGGCGTAGAGCGCTTTGAACTGATCAGGATCTTTCACAGATCCAAACTCCGTGACGTTGAACGCGCCGTTCGGGTCCAGTTCTACGCGCAGCATATCGTAAATGCCGACCTGCGAAACCACCGTGCGCATCTTGTCGGGATGTTGCGTGAGCATCGCGCCCATCAAGAGGCCGCCATTGCTGCCCCCCTGGATCGCGAGCTTCGTGGGTTTCGTGTAGTTCGAGCGCACGAGCCAGTCCGCGCACGCGTCAAAGTCGTCGAACACATTTTGTTTGCGCGTGAGATTGCCTGCGCTGTGCCAGTCTTCGCCGAATTCATTGCCACCGCGCAGATTCGCAATCGCGAGCACTCCACCCTGATCGAACCAGACGCGCCGCGTGAAATCGAAACGCGGCGTGAGGCTGATGCCATAGCCGCCATAGCCGTAAAGCAGCGTCGGATTTTCACCGTCGAGCCGCGTGCCCTTTTTCTTGATCAGCGTCATCGGCACTTGGGTTCCATCCTTGGAAGTCGCAGTCACACGAACTGCCTCCACATCGGTGAACGGAGCGGGCGACGTGCCCTTCAACGCCGTGGCTTCGCTGTTCTCGCGCGTCTTGTTTGCATCAAATCGCCACCATGTAAACGGCTCGGTGTAAGTTTCAGCGCGGAACAGAATTTCATCACCGCGCATCACGAGCATCTCGCCCACAGAAGTTGGAATCTTAAAGTCAGGCCGATCCGAACGGCTGCTCGGGCCGCTCAGGGCTGCATTCAGGAAATCCTGATACCTAAACTGTGCCGCGCCGCCGCGCAGGTAAACGATCGCCATCCCGCTGGCGGTGGGCTTGAAACTCTGGATGACGTTCGTGCCCTCGACGATGTTCGTTGTCGCCGTGGTCAGTTCAGGCTGGCTCAGCTTGACGCGTAGAATTTTTCCCTTGGGCGCATCCTTCGTCGAAAGTAGATAAAGCGAATCGTCGCGGCCCAATTCAATGTAGAGAGGATCGCGTCCAAACTCCGCGCGCTTCACCTTGTCCTCAAACTTCGTGATTTGCTTCCACTCGCCCTTCGGCGTGCGCAAGTAGTGGGCGTACTCGCCGCCATCGCCATTGGCCACCTGTGCGAGCACGTGCCGCCCGTCCGCGCTCGACTCCAGATCGATCTCGGCAATACGCGGAAAATCTTTTCCTGCCTCATAGGTGTCCTGCTCGATCGGCGTGCCGAGCTTGTGAAAATAAACCTGCTGATAGAAGTGCGCGTCCGCTTCCGCGCGCTCGCCCGGCGCGGGATAACGCGTGTAATAAATGCCCGAGCCGTCCGCATTCCAGGCTGCGCTGCCGCCGCCCGTCGGGTATTGAACACGCGGAATTTTATCGGGCAAACGCGTGCCTTGCGCCGTATCGTAGATGTGAAGCGAACCGTCTTCGCTTCCGTTTTCCGAAAGACACACCGCCACCAACTTGCCGTCGCGCGAGGGCACAAACCAATCGATGGCCACGGAGC
>DATHKK010000111.1:0-4642 GCA_035489355.1 Candidatus Limnocylindria bacterium | reverse complement strand
GTGTTGTTCGTCTTGCTGCTGTCCGTGATGTTCGTTGCGGTCAAGGTCCGGCTGCCCGACGTCTTCAAGATCACACTGAAAGTTTGCGTGCCTGCGACCAGCGCAGCGGTTGCGGGCAAGGCCGCGTTGGTATCGCTGGAGATAATGGCGACGGTGTCCGTCGAACTCACCACGTTCCAATTGGTGTCCACCGCAGTGACCGTGACATTGAAAGGGGTGCCTGCGATCCGAGCGGTCGGAGTTCCTGTCTTGCCGGTGGCACTGCCCGGCGACGCGGTTTCGCCCGGCATCAATAATTGCAGTTTGCTGAACGTCGCCGCTTGGGTGTTGAACAGCGCTGAAAACATCGCGGCCATGCTGACGCAATAAACCGCGGTCCTGAGGGTCAAAGAGTTCATCTTCCCTCATGCGCCTGCATTAGCCTCACGGGCAATCCTGTAGAAACTCTCATCCAAAGGTGCTTCGGCAGGAGGACTTAACGCCTGTATAGGGAGGAACCCTCAGCCGGAAAGGCAAACAGTCAATCAGTTCGCCGGATGCCGCTGTGATAGCGTAGAGCGAAAGGCGCCCTTTCGCTTCACCCGCATCACGCACTTCTGCCCGCCGCGCACGGTCAGGAAGCAGGCCATGAACACGAGCAGCTTATTTTGGCGCACGAGGCAAGAGCCGCCCGGCGACTGCGCGCAACGGTGAACCGTTGATGGTTTCCAGTTGTGCCCAGGACTTAACGGTCTCGCCCTCGCCACGCAGCAGGCGCGGATCAAGAGAAACGCTCTTGAGCGGCGCGCCTCGCAACGGCGAAAGGTCACGCACCCTCGTGTCGGCGCAGCGCATTGACACCAACGCCATGCCTTTGAGCGGCATGAGATCGGACACGGCGGTGGCCGTGATGTCCAGTTCGACGAGCGGAAGACCTTGCAACGGCGCCAGGTTTTGCACGCGCGTGTTGGCGCACCGCAAAGTTTTGAGCGGCAACTTCGTGAGCGGACTCAAGTCCTCCACGTTTGTCCAACTACAATCCACTTCTTCGAGCGGCAGCTCGGCCAGCGGAGAAAGGTCCGTGAGATCACCTCGGCGTTTGTTCGCGGCGTCGCCCGTGCAACGCAGCACGCGCAGATGTTGCAGCGCGCAAAGCGGCCAGAGATTCTTCACCGCCACGGCGGAAAGCGAAAGTTCCGTGATCAAATCCGCTTCGACCGTGAACCGCTCGTTCCCGGAAAATCCAGGATTCACCTCGGCCATTTTCGTCATCACGCGCGCGATGCGCTCCAGCGGTGGCAACGATTCCACGCTGCGAATGAAATCCCGCCGGTCGCTTGGGTCCGCCAATGTGATGATGGTCGCCAGCATGGCAGTGTGTTCCACGCGCCGCGCGTACACCAGCGCCGCGGCCACGGCCAGCGCGGCGAGGACCGCCACCGCATAAGCCCATCGAGTCGTTCCGCGTCGTTCATCGGCAGCGACAGACATGCGCTGGCGCTGGCGTTCGTCGCTTTGCTCCCAAAGCGCAGCGTCATCCCGCGCGTGGACAATTTGCTGGACCAACTCGGAGTAACTTTGCGGCCGCTGTTCGCGGTCCTTCGCAATCATGCGCGCGAGCAGATGATTCACGGATGCGGGGCAGTTGGGCAGCAGCGTGTGTAATGGCTGCGCCACTTCATTCACGTGCTTGTACATGATGCTCACGAAGTCCGGCCCTTCGAAGACCGTGCGGCCCGTCATCATGGAGTGCAGCGTGCAGCCGAGGCTGTAAATGTCGGCGCGGAAATCGATGTCACGCTGTCCGCGCGCCTGTTCTGGACTGATGAAATGCGGTGAACCCATCACGTGGCCGGTGACGGTGACGTTGGACGCGCCTTCGCGAAGAATTTTCGCGAGACCAAAATCCCCGAGCTTTACGGTGCCGTCCTGCGCGAGGAAAATATTGTCCGGCTTGACGTCGCGATGAATGAGTTGCGCCGTCTGCCAGCCATGTTCGAGCACCAGGGCGACGTGGTAAGCGATGTCGAGCGCCTCCGTCAGCGGGAGCCTGCCGCAACGCCGCAGCCGCTGCTGAATCGTCTCGCCCTCGACGAACTCCATGGCGATGTACTCAATGCCCTCGCTTTCACCCGCCGCGTAAACCTGGACGATGTTGGGATGGTTGAGGCTCGCTGCCGCCACGGCTTCGGATTGGAAGCGCGTCACAAAGTCCTGATCTTTGGCGAAATGGGGATGGAGAATTTTCAGCGCGACGATCCGTTGCAAGGAGATTTGCCGCGCCTGGTAAACCGTGCCCATGCCGCCGCGTCCGAGTTCGGCGATGATTTCGTGTCCGGCAAATTGTTGGCCCGGGGCAAGTGACATTACGATCCTGCGTTGCGGCTGCTCCAGCCAAGGACAAGGCGCCAATTATATTTCTGCTCAGACATTCGCGGCAAGTTCAGCACACCATGCCAACAGACGCGATAGCGCGCTTTCGCTTCAATCACACTGGCCAAGCGGGCGAAGCGCAACAGGGCGGATGGAACCGTCAGCGCAAGCGTTCGGATGTCCTCAGTATCACCGCGGCGCGCGCGGACTTTTGCCTGAGCGAGATGTTTGCATTTGTGTCTGGAAGTTTTTTTCATGACATTCCCGCCGCAGCATGAATCCATCCCCGAGAGACGTTTCGCAGAAAATCATTTTCAACATCGAACAGGTGATTCGCGGCCAGCGCGAAGCGTTGCGCAAAGTCCTCGCGGCCCTCGCCACGGGCGGTCACGTGTTGCTCGAGGATTTTCCCGGCACTGGCAAAACGACGCTGGCCAAGGCCTTGGCCCGCTCCATCGACGCCCAGTTCAAGCGGTTGCAATTCACGCCCGACCTGTTGCCTTCGGACATTCTCGGCGTCAGTGTTTTCAACCCGCGTGAGCAACAGTTCCGTTTCCACGAAGGGCCGATCTTCACGAACATTTTGCTGGCCGATGAAATCAATCGCGCCTCGCCGCGCACGCAGTCCGCGCTGCTCGAAGCGATGGGCGAAGTGCAGGTGAGCGTCGAAGGCGAGCGCCGCGCGTTACCGGAATTGTTCTTCGTTATCGCGACGCAGAACCCGGTGGACTTTCGCGGCACGTATCCCCTGCCCGAAGCGCAGATGGATCGCTTCGCGGTGCGGCTCACGCTGGGCTACGTGTCGCCCGAAGAGGAAGTCGCCGTTCTGTCCGCGCAGGAGAAAGTGCATCCGCTCGGAGCGCTCGCCTCCGTTGTCACGCTGGCCGACATCATCGCGCTGAAACACGCGGTGACCGGCGTGCGCATGAGCGAAGAATTGAAGCGCTACATCGTGGACCTCTGCGCCGCGACGCGGGGACGCCCCGGCGTCCAACTCGGCGCCAGCCCGCGCGCTTCGCTCGCGTTGATGAAAATGTCGCAAGCCCTGACGCTGATGGACGGAATGGATTTCGTGACGCCGGAGCAAATCCAGGAACTCGCCGTGCCGGTCATCGCGCACCGCATGGTGATGGAACCGCAAGCGCGCTTCTCCGGCGTGACCGCGCGCAGCATCGTCGAAGAAGTCCTGAAGAAAACTCCCGTGCCGGCGTGATGGACGCAAAGGCTGAAAAACTGAAATGGAATTCATTCGGTAGGGACACGTTGCCGCATATCCTTCCCCCTTTCCCAACCGCACGGCAGCGCGGCCCTGCCGGTTTCAGTTTTTCAGCTTTTCAGTCTTTCAGCGTCTTCCCCGGATGAACCGTTTCGTCTATCGCATCTACCGGCGCGTCTCCTCGGTGCACCACTGGACCAGGCGGCGGCTCACGCCGGGTGGATGGATCGTTCTCGTCGGTTTGATCCTCACGGGCGGCATGGCGACAGACACGGAGCAATCGCTTGGCTACCAGATGTTCGCGCTGCTAATGTGCCTGACGGTCGCGGCCATCGCCGTCGCACCGTTCTTTCGCGCGCGCTTTTCTGCCGAACGAGCGCTTCCCAAATTCGGCAGCGCTGGACAGCTCTTGCGCTACACGGTTTCAATCCGCAATCGCAGCGCCAAAGTTCAATCGGGATTGCAAGTGATCGATGACTTGGCGGACCCGCGCCCGACGCTCGCTGAATTCGTCGCGCTCACTCGTCCGGCCAAGCGCGGCAAAACCTTGCGCCTGAGCAATGCTCCCGACTTGCGCCGCGTGCGCGGTATCAAACCGCAACCACTCGCTCCCCTGTCGGCGCGTGGCGAGGCCAGCGTCGAGATCGAACTGCTTCCGCTAAAACGTGGCGTGCTGCACTTCGAGTCCGTGACCCTCGCCCGCCCGGACCTGTTCATGTTGTTTCGCGCGTTCCAGACGGTGAAGCTGCCTGGCTCCATTACCATTTTGCCGAAACGTTATTCGCTGCCGCGCATCGCCTTGCCCGGCTCGCAGCAGTATCAGCACGGCGGCGTGGCGCTGGCCGCGGCGATTGGCGAGTCGGAGGAATTTGTTTCGCTGCGGGATTATCGTCCGGGCGATCCGTTGCGGCGGATCCATTGGCGCAGTTGGGCGAAGGCCGGGCGTCCCGTGGTGAAAGAGTTTCAAGACGAATTCTTCGTCCGCCATGCCCTCATTCTCGACACGTTCGCCGAACCACACGATGGCGTGCTGTTTGAAGAAGCCGTCTCGGTCGCCGCGTCGTTCGCGTGCAC
>DATHKK010000110.1:0-5677 GCA_035489355.1 Candidatus Limnocylindria bacterium | reverse complement strand
AAGCAGTTGGTGGACTAATCCACGCCGGCATTGACGCAGCTTCGCGAAAGGCACAGAACGTCTCGAATGAATTCACCGTTCTGGTCAGTCGATTGCCGCCTTTTCGATCAATACGAAAATCTCCGCAAAATGGGGTTAGAGACAGAGAAAGAGGCAATGCAGTGGGCGGCGGAAGCAAGTCTATTGGAAGAATGCCGCAGAGAGAAGATAGCGGTTGCGCGCCATGAGGAATCAGCAAGCCGCCTGATCGCTGAATATGTGGATGGCGTAGAGCAATTGGAAACTCTTGCCCTTGATAGCATCATTTTGGAGTGCAGCATCTTCGCGGAATTCAAGAGAAGGAGCGAGACACACCCGCTCGTATTGTTGACCTGCATCGCCGGGGCTGTCGTGGTGTGGTATTACGGCGTGGATTGGCTCGCCAAGCAAATTAGCGGCGGTTTTGGGCTGATCGCTTCGTTCGTAATCGGGACCGCCATTGTTGGCGGCATCGCGTGGTTTATTGCTCGCGGTGTTTCCCAAGAGCATCGCCAAAACCATGATGAAAGCGTAAAGTGGGCGCGTGAAGTTGTGCATCGCGTACTCAAAAGAGACCCGGTTCTACGGGGACGAATCCTATCCACTCGCGCCAGAATTCAGCCGCGACGATGGAGTGAGAGCATGGGGGATAAATTCGAGGATGAAATCAAACGACTTGAACGGGCAGGATTTGGGTAATCGCTTGGCATTTGGAGGCACCAACGGGAAGCGTTGCACGACCGCCCTATGCCGTCACCAGTACTGGTGACTGGTTGGAAACCCACCGTGCCGTAATCTCACATCGTTGTTGCTGCGCTTTGTTGTTCTCAGTGCAGTGTGTGTGAAAAGGCCGGACCTGTTGTCCGGCCTTTCTCTTTTTCTCCAGTCCACTCGGTTCAACAGGACTCACTCGCCGGAAACAATTTACGCCGCCCGAAATTGAACGGGGATGACGTCCGCGGGGCACTGCACCAAATCATAAAGAAGCGTGATGAAGCGATCAATACTGAGGGTCTTTTCCGCCACGGCGTGGGCTCCCGCGCCGTAAGAACGTTCCCGATCTTGGTGGCTCAGCGTGGCCGAAACAACGATGGCGCGGGTCTGGGGGAACTCAGCGCGAATCTTTTCGACCAGCGCAAAACCATCCGCTGCGCCGCCAAGCTGAATATCGGTGATGACCGCGTTGGGAAATTCCGCACCGCCATGCCGGGCTTCCAATTCATCCCACGCTTGCTCGGCGGAAGAGGCCGTGACGATCTCATAACCGGGATATCGCTTTTCGAAGAACCGCTTCACGAGCCACGAAACCGACTCGCAATCATCCACGTACAACACCACGCCGCGTCTGTTCATAAGCAAACCTCCCTGGTGGAACGCGGCTAAGCTACGCGAACTCAGATGGTTTTCAACCGTGGGATTGAACGCGAACGGTGCCAGCCAATCGCTGCCGCTACGAATCAGCGCACCTTCAGGTCCGAGATCCAGGTTGCGAGTTGAGCGTCGGTCAACGCGGATGTCTCCTGCCGATACATTTCGGGCACGCGCATTTTTGTGTACACGTGCGAGATGAAGTTCGTCGTGAATCTCCCGCCTACGTTGTGCAGCAGCAGTGGATTGCCGGTGTTCATCGCGGCCACGCCTTCGAAGCCCCCCAGCTTGCGCAGACCAGGCGCGAAGATGTCATCCGCGAGAAAACTGGAATCGCTCGTGGAATCAAATTGCGCGCAGTCCGCCACCAAGGCATCGCAGGCCGGTGCCGCGAGCGCGGCCCACAGGCCAGCGCGGCCAAAGCCGCAGAGCACAACCCTCCGGCCTTTGCCGTGCGTCTGCGCAAAAGCGCAGGCGGTCACGAGATCCTGCACTCGCTCCTGCGCATCCGTGCGATTGTAAGTGGGGAAAAAATCTTTGGCGTAATCGCGCTTCTTGTCCCCTGCTCCCTGCGCCGATTCGCCGGTGTGAAACGTATCGACGAGCAGCACCGCGATGTTCTTGTCCAGAAGTTGGCGCGCGAGTCCCTTCGGTGCGCCCGCGGCGTCCAGGAAACCCGCTCGCCCGTCGGGATGCGCGAGGACCGCCATGATACGCAGCGTGTCGCGGCGCGGCGTGATCAGAGTCACCGGAATTCTGTCGCCTTTTCCAGCGCGGCCGAGCGTGAGCTTGGTGGCCGTGTAATCTTCCGTCTTCGTGATCTTACCGGGCGCTACCATGAGACCGCGCTCGACGAACTCCACTTGCAGCGATCGTTTCCACGCCGGAATCATCTGTTGGCGGTAGCGCTCCAGCAGCGGTGGATTGATGGGCGCATAAGTCCACAGAACATTGGTTGCGCTTCTGATCAAGTGCTCGGTCAATTGTTCCTCTGTCACCGCATCCGACGGCAGCTTGCCGTCCGGGAACACGCGCAAGTCCACATCCGGCTCCTTGATGTAAGCGACTTCCTTGAGCGCAGACGGTTCGGGCGCGTGCAGCAGCCACTGGCCGAACCACTCATAGACAGCTTCGCGGCTGGTCTTGTTGTAATTGTGATCGAAGTCGAAGCGCACGTAGCGCAGGTGATCGCGCTGGCCGAACAGATTGTAGATTCTCTCCAACGCGGGACCTTCGATCTCCATCGTGGCGCGCGTCCAGTCGCCGGTGGCGCCTACCAGGATTTGCGAACGCGGCGCGGCGGCAGCGGCGATTTCCATGTTCGAATAGTCCACGCGCAAGCCCGCCACATTCTCGCACGAGCAACCGCCTTGCATCGAGTGCGACACCATGACGATAGGTGCTTGCACCACCATCCGATCGTCGATGGCTCCGAGCATAAACGTCTGCGTGCCGCCGCCGGATTCACCGGTGCAGGCCATGCGCTTCGAGTCCACGTCCGGCAACGACTCCAGAAAATCCAGCGCGCGAACACTGTTCCATGTTTGCAATCCCATCTGGCTGATGTTCCAGAGTTGGTTCGTGAGATCGTTGGCGAAGTGCCGGTGCGTCTTGTAGCCAGAATCGCCGCCCACGGGCCGCGCGAACTGCGTGTCGTTGTAGCCAATCATGTCCCAAGCGAACGCAATCATGCCTTGCCTCGCAAAGTTGATGCACCGGGCCGCGGAACTGCCCGCAGCCACGTCTTCGAGCCGGCCTTTGTTCCAATGACCGTGCGGATTCAAAATGGCGGCGAACGGCCCCTTCCCTTTCCCGAGCGGCCGATACAGATTGCCGCCCACGTAAAAGCCTGGGTAGCTCTGGAAATAGACCTTCTCCACGGAGTAACCGTCGCGCTCGATACGTCCGAAAATCTTCGCGTTCAGCGGCGTCTTCTCCGGCATCGGCCACAAGCCGCAACTGACGAGAACTTGCTCGCGAATCGCCTGGGCGCGCCGCTCCCATTCCGTCTTCGAAGTGATCTCCGGAAAGGCTCGCGGTGTGTTGAGGGTCTTGACGACGGCACGCTGATCTTTCTCCGGGAAACTGATTTCGGCGGCGGACGCTGGAACGACCACGAGGAAACCGGTCGCCACGCAAAGAATTCTCGCAAACGTTTTCATGGAATGCGCGCAGCGTAATCCAAACGCCAAAAGCGGGAAGCGAAAAGCGAAGGATGAGCTCGGCCAAATCTTCTGTTTGTCCTAAGCCCCCGCCGGAACCAGCGCAGGGAACGGCGTTTCGCAAATCTCCAGCCAATAGCTCGCGAGCGTCTTGAGCGTGTCCGGCAGCGCCGTGTTGTCCTGCACTTTCACCACGAAGGAATTGGCGCCCAACTCGTAGGCGCGCTTCACGTCGTGCGGGAGATTCGACGACGAAAACACGACCACTGGAATGAGCCGCAGCATCGGCTCGCGGCGGAGCCAGGAGAGAAATTCGAACCCATCCACGCGGGGCATTTTCAAATCCATCAGGATCAGCGCCGGCATAGGAAAGCGGCGACGATCCGAGTAATCATCCACGCCGCGCAAGTAATCGATCGCCTCCGCGCCATCGCCCACCGCCTGCATCAGGCACTTGGCTTGCACCGTGGTGAAGGCGCGCTTGAGAAAAAACAAATCGTTCGGATCATCTTCTACGACCAGAATCGTTGCTCGTTCATCCATGGGAAATTAGCCTCTCGGCGGCGGAAGCTACCGTCGTTCGATTTCGACGTCAAACCACACGCGCACCTGAAGATTCGATGGCGGCGGTTGCGGATTCGTTCAATCATCGTTCATGACGACGACGGAAAGAATTGCGGGCAAGGTCATCGCACGCATGGATCGGGAACATCCCGCGGACGCTTTGCTGCGCGCGGAATTGAAAGCTGAGAAGCTGCCACGTGCCGAAAGCCGGGCGGTCGCCGACGTTGTGTTCAGCTTTTTTCGCTGGCGCGGTTGGCTGGATTTGAACGAAAGCGTTCCGAGCCAGCTCACGAAGGCGCGCGAATTGGATTTCCGCTTTGCCTCAGATCCCGATTCCTTTTCCACCGATGAATTGAAACGCGCGGTCCCGGATTGGATCTCCGAGGAACTGACCATTACCCGTGAATGGTTGCTCAGCCTGCAAACGCCGCCCGTCCTCTGGTTGCGCGCGAAACGCGGCACCGGGCCGCAACTCGCGGAGAAACTCGGCGAGAGCGAGCGGGAAAAAGGCTTGCTGAGCGACGCGGTGGAATATCGCGGCGATGAAGATTTGTTTCGCTCGCCCGAGTTTCACGCCGGCGAATTCGAAGTGCAGGACGTCGCCTCGCAACTCGTCGGTTTGCTTTGCGAACCGCAGCCCGGCGAAACCTGGTGGGACGCGTGCGCAGGCGAAGGCGGCAAACTATTGCACCTGTCCGATCTGATGCAGAACAAAGGATTGATTTGGGCGAGCGATCGTTCGGAGCGCCGGCTCGCGCGCCTGAAGCAACGGGCCGCGCGCACCAAGGCTTTCAATTATCGCCTCGCGTCCTGGGATGGTTCAGTGAAACTTCCGACCAAAACGAAATTCGATGGCGTGCTGATCGACGCGCCGTGCAGCGGAGTGGGAACGTGGCAGCGAAATCCGCACGCCAGGTGGACGACGACGCGGGAGGATGTGAAGGAACTCGCGGCGATCCAACAGCATCTCGTGCTGCACGCTGCCGCCAGCGTGAAACCGGGCGGGAAACTTATTTATTCCGTTTGTACTTTGACGCGAGCGGAAACGGACGGACTGGCAGATCTTTGTTCACCACAGTTATCTGGATTCGCACCGCACTCTCTGCCTGCCTGGCCCAGTGAGCAGCCAGAAGCATCGGGCCGGAGATGGATTTGGCCGCAGACCTGTCGCGGGAACGGAATGTTTCTGTCGTCGTGGAAGCGTGTTTCATAAAGAAGCGTTAAGGGTTCCTCCTGAAATTCTTTCTAGTCCGAACGGTAGTAATCATCGATGAGGCCCGACTTGCTGTCATCGAACTGCTTGTTCGGGCCAGCGGAGCGAATCAGCACTTCATTGTTGGCGAAGTAAATTTTCAGCGGCGTGCCCCACGGGTCGATGATTTCGCCCTTCGAGTTCAACTCGGCTTTCTTGACGGCGAGAATGATGATTTTCTTGGGATTGTTTCCTTCGAGCAAGGACTTCGCGATCTCGGCACTGGTGCCCATGGGATAACTGCCGACGTGGGTTTTATATTGGTGAAAGGCTTCGAAGAGATTGTCCACCTCGGCATTGAAGGCGCGGACAG
>DATHKK010000109.1:0-6994 GCA_035489355.1 Candidatus Limnocylindria bacterium | reverse complement strand
GTACTTTAGAATTACTTGGAGTACGTCGCGCTCTTTGTTGAAAGTTGACGCCGAAATCTTTTCGCCGCGTTTGGTCGCCCAATGGTCGCACATCGCGCGAGTAATGTTCCGAATGGTAACGCCCGCGAAATAAGGCTCAATTTGATCAATGCAAGTTTGAACCCGGCCAGCGGATAGCGGCTTGAGGTTCCCTTTGATGGTTCCAAACCACCGTTCCGCCAATTCGCTGAACGTGATACGCCGCGCGCTCTTGACGTTGCTTAGCCTCCCCACTTTCTCACGCAGTTCCGAAAGGCGACGATTCGCCAGCACACGGTCGTTGGTTTTCAGCGAACGGCGAAACTGCTTGCCGCATCTCTTGACCAATCCATAATAAATTCCAGATGACTCGTGTTTATACAGACACTCGCCGACTTTCCGAAAAACGGATTGAGACTCTGCTTTGCCCGTCTTCTCTTGGGTCGAAATCATTCCACGAGGCTACGGGTGACATATTCGGGTTACAAGCCCGATATTCGGAACGGTTAGATCACGATTATATTCAATGGAATCAAGGATGCGCTCGTAGCTCAGTTGGATAGAGCATCGGATTTCTAATCCGACGGTCGCGCGTTCGAATCGCGCCGAGCGCACCAGCTTACATCAATTCCTCGCGCAACATGTTGACGCTTGAACAACTCGCTGGTCTCGCGAAGCAGCATGAAACCGAACTGCACGTGCGCGTGGCGGAATTCGAGATTGGCGGGCACCACTTCGCGTTCAATTCGGAACCCGCGCTCATGGGCGTGCTCAACTTATCCGCCGATTCATGGTATCGCGAAAGCGTTTGCCTGTCGGAGGAGGCCGCGATCGAGCGCGGCAAAGCCATGCAGGCGCAGGGCGCGCACATTGTGGACGTGGGTGCGGAGTCCACGCTGGCGCACGCCGCCCGCGCGGACTCGGCGGGGCAGAACTCCAAGTTGATCCCGGTGGTGAAGGCGCTGCGGCGGAGAAACATTCTTGTCTCGGTCGAAACGTACAGCCCCGAGGTGACGCGCGCGTGCCTGGATGCCGGCGCGAACATCTTGAACCTCACGGGCACGGTGGCGAGCGATGAGATTTACCGGATGGTCGCCGCGCATAACGCCGCGGTCATCATCTGCTACGTGCAAGGCGCACACGTGCGCGAAGTCTCGGACTTCGATTTTTCGGGTGATCCCGTGGAACTGATGCGTGACTACTTTTCCCGGGAGATCGATCTCGCCATCCAAGCCGGCGTCTCCCGCATCTTCATCGATCCCGGAATGGGCTTTTATTATCGCAATCTCCAGGACAGCACGGTCCGCGTGCGGCATCAGATAAATGTTTTCCTGAACACGTTTCGGCTACGGGCGCTAGGCTTCCCGGTCTGTCACGCGCTGCCCCATGCGTTTGAACTCTTTCGGGAAGAGGTGCGCTGCGCGGAACCGTTTTTTGCCGTGCTGGCCGCGCTGGGAAAGACGGACCTCTTTCGGACCCATGAAGTTTCTCGCACGCGTGCGGTGTTGGAAACTCTGCGCGCGTTCTAAGTGGCGACCGTACGCCGGCACAGGAACACGCTTTCTTCGCGAGAGTCATTCAGCCATTCGCCCAACACTTCGATCTGATATTGAGACAACAAGGAACGGATCGTTTGCGAGGTGTGCCGGTAAGAGAAGAAAACTCGGATCTGCTCGCCCGCTTGGAATAAGAAGTGTCCTCCAAGGACGGAGAGTTCCCGCGAGCATCTCAGTTCGAAGTGGGCGGCGATCCGCCGGAATTGGAAACGGTCCGTTTCAATCGTGAACTTCAGTTCACCGTCATCGCGGTTGAATCCCAGATCGAGCAAGAGCGTGAGCAGCCAATCGCGCGTGAGCGGGTTGTCGTACTGCGGTAAAATCCTTTCCACGCCCCTGGCGTAGTCGCCGCCTTGAACCAGATTGGCACTGATCAAAAGAAGATCGTCGGCACGCAAGAGAGCATGCAATCGAGGCAACAATGTTCCCGGCTCAAAGTTTGGAACGATGCCGAAGAGAGTCACGATACGGCGGGACCTTTGATCACTACCATCGAGCGCTTGCGCGAGCTCATCTAACGTGCCGAGATCGCAGACCACCGCCGAGCATTGATCTTCGTTCACGGATTTCAGCACCGCCGTTCGCGCAGAGAGGACAAGCGGCAGGCTCACGTCACTAACGGTGCAACTGAGCTTGCCGGTCTGCTCACGCAGTAACTCCAACAGTCTCGCCTCCTTTTGTCCGCCGCCGCACCCTAGCCCAATCACGTGAACTGTGGTGGATTTGCTTAACTCGATCGCAGCTTGGAAGGCATCATCATAGATTCGCAGACAACTTGGATCGCGCCGCGCTGGTGAATACGCTTCGTGCAACGCCAGCCATTTGGCGGCTTGCTTGTAGGTGTCGTAATGAAACTTGTGGTTGATGGCGCGCGACCGCAGAGACTCAAACAAATCGCGTCGGACGTTTTCTGGAAATTGACTGCGGTCGATGAAAACATGAGCGCCGGACATGTCGCGAGAGCGAACAGTATCCGGCGCTAAAAAGCCAAGGATTTGGTAAAGCCAGCAACTTTACGCCGCGAGTCCCTGGTGAACGTACTGGAAGGCGTGCTGAACGAGTTCAGTGCCGTTCTTCAGGTTGAGCTTGTCTTTTATGTACTCGCGATACGCTTCGACGGTCCGCACGCTCAGGCGCAATTCTTCGGCGATTTGCCGCGTGCCGCGTCCTTCGCCAATCAGCCGGAACACTTCGAGTTCGCGGTCGGAGAGATTGTCGATGGATGAGGCGCCTTGCTTGATGCGTCCGCCCACGAGTTGATTCAACATGCGGCCCTTCATGCGATCGCTGAGGAAAATTTCACCGGAGATGACCTGGCGGATCGCGGTCAGCACTTTATCAATCGCCTCCTCCTTCATGATGTAGCCGAGGCTGCCGGCGCGCAGAGCACGCTCCGCGTAAAGAGTTTCATCGTGCATCGAGAGGACCAAGAGCGGGAGATCGGGATAGCGCGCTTTGATGTTTTTAATCAACTCGAGGCCGTTACCGCCCTTCAGCGAAATGTCCACGAGCGCGACATCGGGATTCAACAGACCGACGGCTTCAAAGGCCTTGGGCGCTTCTTCGGCTTCGCCACAGACGATGAGGTCCGGCTCTTGATTGATCAACTCAGCCAGTCCCTTGCGCAGCAGCGGATGGTCGTCGATGAGCAGCACGCGGTGCTTGGCCTTGCCTGGCGTCGGCGCGACCGGCCGCTTCGGGCTAGTGAGACTGGAAACAACTTTGTTGCGGTTAATTCGATTCATACTTGTTCCGGAAAGTGCAGGCGACGCGAGTGCCACCCTGATCTGTGTTCGTCACGCGAAGTTCGCCACCGATACGGCGAGCGCGATAATTCATGATGCGAAGACCGAGGCCTTCGAATTTCAATTCGGGTCCAATCCCGACGCCATTGTCCGTAATGACCAACTCGATTTTGTCATCACGCAGTTCGAGGACCACTTCGATGCTCTTCGCCTGGCCGTGTTTGACGGAGTTATTGATGGCTTCCTGGGCGATGCGGAAAAGGTGCGTCGCCAGGACGTTGTCATGGACGGAAATTTTTTCGTTGGCCCGGAGCGCGCAGCGAACACCGCAAGTGAGGGTGACGCTTTCAGTCAGTTCGCGCAGCGCGGCGATCAAACCGTTGCGTTCCAATTCCGCCGGGAACAATCCGCGCGCGAGGTTGCGTGTCTGCGCGAGAGCTTGAATAACCAACCGGCCGATCTCCGCCGCCTCTTTGGCTTCATCGAGAGATTTGGCCGTGAGCCTCCGTTCCAAAGCTTTGGTCAGGAACGTAATGCCGGTGAGATGCTGGCCCAATCCATCGTGAAGATCTTCGCCGATGCGCTGTTGTTCGCGGCTGCTCACTTCGACAATTTCCCGTTCCATGCGCTTCCGCTCGGTTACATCGCGCACGATGACGAGCACTTCATCTTCAGCGCAGACCACGGCGCGCGCTTCAAAATCACGAAGCTCATTGGGCAACAGGTATTGAGACGTCAGTGTCTGAACTTCACGTGTGCGCAAGGCCTGGGAGAGCTGTTGCATGGCCTGCGTCGCGAGTTGCGTGGAAAGCAGATGCTTGATGTTCTTCCCAACGAGGTTCGCTTCCGGCACCACAAAGGGGTTGTCCTTGCCGGTATGAAATTCCAAAACAGTTCCGTCTTTGCGCAACCGGAACAGGAGGTCGGGAACGATAGCCAACAGCGCCTTGGTGTGCGCTGCCGTCCGCGCCAGAGTTTCATGCACCACCTTCGCTTCGGTTACGTCCTCCGCGATCCCAAGAATACGCTGCACGTTTCCCGCTGCGTCTCGAATCGGAAACATCCGGTCGCGAATCCATCGGGCCTCGCCGTCAGGACCGGCCACTTGGTAGGTTTGCTCTCGCTGCGCTGTATCCGACAGGACGGTCGTCCGCCCGGAACGTTTGAAAGAATCCGCCCATTCCGTCGGTGACGAATAAGAACCTTCGCGTGTGCGCGCCCAGACTTCCTCGTAACCGGGGCTGACGTAAATCAACTCATTGGTTTGCGGATCGCTTATCCAAAGAAATTTTCCGGTGCGCTCGCTGAGATTACGAAACCGCTCTTCCGTTTCGCGCAATAATTCTTCGGCGTGCAAACGCTTGGCGGTCTCGACATCCAAACGTTCGACGGCCTCGGCCAAAGTGGCCGGCGCGCTGGGAATCGACGGCGCGGGAGCATGGAACTCCGCGGCTCTTTGCGGGAGCGCGCTCGAATCCTCTACGTTGGTGAAGTCGTTCGTCATACGTGACCGATTAGGAGTGCGGAGAACAGTTTCTGTGCCACGGACATTGCCGTTTGCGATTGCCCCGTCCAACCGAGGTTGTCCCGGCGAACATGAACGCATTTAGGCCCGTTCAGGGATGGTTCATCATGCGTTGTGTGATTTTGCGACGCTGCGAAAAATCTGGAAAGACTTGGGGCACGGAGCTTTTTCCATCTGTTGTCTCAAAGTTGGAGTACGTGGGCACACTGTGGAAAAATTCGTCATCCACGTCTGGACGGCGACATGTGAATGAAATTCAGCGCTCAGCCCGCTTTTGGGACGAACTCCTGATTCCGCCAAGTCAAAATGCAACAGCCCGCGCTGGCCGACGACGATCAACCGTTTCGCTACTGCGCCCGGTTCTCGGAATTGAACAAACGCCGGTGCGTCGCCATCGCGTAGCGGTCGGTCATGCCCGCGAGATAATCGCAGACGGCGCGATGCCAGCCGGACTTGCGCCCTCGTTTGCGCGTCTGCTCCCCGAGTTCCGCGCGATGCTTCAAGTAATGTTCAAAGAGGTCTCGCAGCATCCGCACCGCACGTACGTTTGGATCGTGAACCTGCGGATTGTAATAAAGGTTTTGGTAAAGATATTTGCGCAGCTCAAGATTGAGCTTGCGGCGCTCCGGGCTGTAACGGACCAGCGGACGCGATTGCACACGCACGTCATCCGCTTGTTGAACTCGCGTTTCGGCCAACTGCATTTCCGTCGTCTCAACCACATCCTTCACTTGAGAATCGATCAGGCATCGAATGATAAAGTAGCGTCGGCACTCATCGGGCAGGACACCATGTTCCTTCCGAACCCGCCGATCGGCGCGGCCCCAAACGGTCACATCGCGCCGAAGCTGTGCTTCGGACAACATCCCGCTATCCAGCCCGTCGTCGAGATCGTGGCTGTAGTAGGCGATTTCGTCGGAGAGATTCGCGACCTGCGCTTCCAGCGACGAGCAATTCGCCTTCAGCCCTTCCGCGCGCGCGGGATGATCCTCGCCAAAGGAATGCTTCACCAACCCTTCGCGCACCTCCCACGTCAGGTTCAGTCCGGGAAAGCCGGGATACTTTTGCTCGAGTTCCTCGACGATGCGCAGACTCTGACGGTTGTGCTCGAAACCGCCATGACCACGCATGAGCTTGTTCAAGGCTTCTTCGCCGTTGTGGCCGAAGGGCGAGTGTCCCAGATCATGGGCCAGAGCAATCGTCTCCGTGAGATCCTCGTTAATCCGAAGCGCGCGCGCGATGTTCCGTGAAATGCCGGCGACCTCAATCGTATGGGTCAGCCGCGTGCGCAAATGATCGCCGCTGCCGTTGAGGAAAACCTGGGTCTTGTATTCGAGCCGGCGGAAAGCTCGCGAATGGATCACACGGTCCCGGTCCCGCTGATACTGGGTGCGCCATTCCGGCGGCTCTTCCTGGAACTTCCGCCCGCGCGTCGCATCGCTGAATTGAGCGTAAGGCGCAAGGAATTGTCGCTCGCGGGTCTCCAGGTCAAGTCGCGTGACGGGCATCGTGGGACTTAACTCCCCAGCAATGTCTGCACGGACACGCCGCGCAATTCAAACAGCCGCCGAATCGCGTCCTCAATCAGGTTGTTCGGGCACGATGCACCGGCGGTAATGCCCACCATGATGCTTCCGGAAGGCAGCCAATCGCGCGTCTCCACTTCTTCCTGTTTTTCCACGTTGTAGTGAACGATGGCGTGCTCGGAAACCATCTTCGCCGCGTTCTTGATGAAATACGTCGGGAGCAACGCCTCGCCCATTTCCGCGAGGTGCGAAGTGTTCGAGGAATTGTAACCGCCGATGACAAGCAGCAAATTCATCGGTTCCTTCAACAGCTTTTGCAATGCATCCTGCCGATCCTGCGTCGCTCCGCAAATTGTATCGAAGAATCGGAAGTGCTGATCGATCACTTCCGCTCCGAAACGCTCGATCATCGCTGCCTTCAAACGCCGCTGCACTTCCTCGGTCTCGCCGCGCAGCATCGTGGTCTGATTCGCCACGCCAATGGCCTTGAGATGCACATCGGGATCGAATCCCGGCGAGTACGCGCCTTTGAACTTCGCCAGAAATTCGTCCTTGGCTCCACCCTTGACGATGTAATCGCAGACGTAATCCGCCTCCGCGAGCGTATAGACCACGAGATAATGC
>DATHKK010000108.1:0-3240 GCA_035489355.1 Candidatus Limnocylindria bacterium | reverse complement strand
CGGTGATGGCTGCGTCCCATTGCTTCAATCCCATCCGCGCCAACCCAAGCTGAAAGAACGTCGCCGGTTCTCCCGGATCAATCGTGTTGGCATTCTCCAGCGCTTTCGCCGCTTCCTCCGGGTTCGACATTCGAAGGCAGGCCGACCCTTTGACAAAGTACGCCGCCGCTGAATTGGGTTCGATTTTCAGAGCTTCATTCGCTTCTCGAACCGCCTCCGCCGCCGCTCCGCCGACCAGGTAGGCATTGGCCAGGTTCAAATGAACATCGATGTCGTTCGGGACAATCGCCTTTGCCTTCCTGTAGGTCGCCAGCGCATTCGTCGCGTCGCCCTGGTCCAGATAATTCTTCCCGACATTCATCAGGCTGAAGAATTGATCGGAAGGATTTTTCGATCCGGTGGAGAGCTGGCTCGATGACTCAGAAGAGCCGCGCTTACATCCCGCGAGACAATACGCCAGCAGAAGCCAGCACGAGAGTTGGGCAATGCGCCTGGTCACGGTCACGGGCGCATTATAGACACCGAAATTCCAATTGCCAGATGCGCGACACTAAACTGGCGAGCCTTTGCGATCCGTTACCAAAAAAAATAGATGTCTAAGCGCAGGATCTCATTTCAGCGGCCAGCCACCATGTTTCTCGATCACGGCGTCAATCTCTTTCATCAGCCGGATGGTTTCGGAGAGAGCAATGACGATTTTGCCGTAGTGCGTGATGTCTTCGTCTGAAAGTGGGCGGCCTTTGCGGTCTTTGAGCCATTTCTCGCAGATCTGGTAGCCGCCGATGTGGAAGTTCCATACGTTCTCCGGCACGCTGCGGAAGCCGCTCGTTTGCGCCTTGTTGATCCAGACGGTGTTCTTGGTGTGGCTGACCTTTTCCACTGTCGGGACGGATTTCACGGCTTCGCGGACGAACGTGGTGAGCGGCGCGAACCGCAACGGCGCGCGGCCTTCAGGCCGCTTCGACGTGGAATCGCGTGAGGTGTCGGAACTTTCCGCGCGCTTCTCGCGGGCGGACGGTGAAGCGGCGTGAACGCCGCGCTCCACTTCGAATTCGAGCAGGTGCAGCGATACGAGTTCGCCGCCGAGCTTCGCCAGCGCGCGGAACATCTCCAGGTTCCCGGTCAACGGCAGGCGCGGGAAATCAATCTTCAGAAACTCCGCGTAGCGGCTCCGGTAGCCGGGACCGTGCAACACCGCGTAGGCGTAGTGGAAGATGTCTTCGGGCGTCAGGCCGGTGGGCAGGCTGTGCGCGCCTTTTTGCTTTAGTGAAAGTGAAATCGCCAGAGCGTGGAGAAAGGGCGGCGCAATGTTCGGTTGTCGCTCGTCATCCTCTTTCAAAAGACTCTTGGGTGAATCCCCCGACGGTTCCAGCCACAAAGGGCAGAGGTAGTTCACTTCCTTCAACGAGACTGAGTGGTGCCCGATGATTCCGTTTGTGCAGAACACATGCTCGAAGCGACCAATCTCAATGCTGCGCGGAAGAGCAAGTCCGCGATTGTTTCCACCGACCATGTTGCTCATCACCTTGCGACATGGCGAAGCGTAGAAACCTCGGGAGTTCCCGGTGTAATACGTGAAGCGGACATCAAACGGCCGATACAGGATGGAACAAATCATCTTCTTGCTCGGCCCGCTGGCTTGAACGTCTGCTTGCGCTGTGGCGACCCGCCAATCGCGCGCATCGTCGCCGAGTTCATATTTGGTTCGCGCTTTTTCGGAAGGAAGTGAAGCGAAGTCTTTCACGCGTTGCCACAGCGCGTCCGCGTCGAAATCGATCGTCATGGAATCCCGCGCCATGACCACGCCAACACCGTGCGTGGGGAAGATGTCGGTGACTTTCCAACCCGCGTCATACTCCGCGCGGCAGTCAATGTTCTGCGGCTCGAAAAAGTAAAAGGGAGAGTCGGGCGTTAGCGGCGAGAAGTCTGTGTCACCCGCACGGTGCTTTGCGAGCCACGCATATTTCGATTCGCGGGAACCCCAAAGGTCAGCGTGAGCAACAGCAGCGTCGGCATTTCCGCGCGTGGCGAGGCAAATGGCTACGCCTTGCCGAATGTCGAAGACGTTCTTGTCTTCAGAGCCATCGGGCGATTGCTCCTTCTTGTTCGCGTTGCCGTGGAGGTCGAGGACGCGCAGTTGCGGGAATGTTTCCATCAGGCTCTGCCGCATCCCGCGAAAGGTCGGGTTATCCAGATAGCCGTGGTTCGTGATGTAGCCGAAGACGCCGACGTTGGTGCTGTCGATGGTTGTCTGCGCTTTGCGGATGAACTTCACGTAGTCGTCTTGCAGCCACAGCTTCCGCTCGTTCAGCGCGCCGCCGTCCACGAACTTGTAGGCGTCCACGATGTGCTGCGCGAACTCGGTCATGTTCGACGAGATGCCCGCATACGGCGGGTTGCCGACGACGACGGTGAAACGCTTATACCATTTGACTTCGTTCACGGCGAAGGCTTCGTGGGCGAGGGCGTCGAAGCCGATTTGCGGCAACTGCTTCACCTTCGGTTCGAGCGCGTTGGTCAGGTAGATGCGAACGCGCTCATCGCTGCCAAAGCGGTAGCCAGTCTCGTGGAGCTTGAGGCCGACTTTCATGTGGGCGATGGCGTAAGGGGCCATCATCAGCTCGAAACCAAACACGCGGGGCAGGAGATGTTTGGGCACGTATTCGTTCCACGCGGCGTGAATCTGCACCTCGTTCTTCCCGGCTTTCTTCCACCGGGTGACCATCGTCTTGTGAATCACGTCGATGACTTCGACGATGAAGGTGGCCGTGCCGGTGGCGGGGTCGAGGATGAGAACGAACGGTTCGTCCGGGCTGATGGTTTTCTGCTCACCCGGTTCGTCCGATTTCGGCGGCAATATCAGGCCAGGTTGCTGTTTCAACATCTCACCCCACGTCACCGTGGAAGCGAGTCCATCTTCCAAACCGAACTCGATTTGCAGCAATTCGTGAACGCTGCGGACGATGTAGGAGACGACCGGTTGCGGGGTGTAGAAAACGCCGCGCTGAATCTTGAGCTGCTTGTTGTAGGCGCTGAGAAAGCTTTCGTAGAAATGAATGACGGGATCTTCACCGCACGAGCGATTGCCGAAATCACGGAGAATGGCGGGCAAATCCGTTTCATCGCCGCGCAGCAATTCCACTACGTCCTGAATGCCGAGTTCATCGAAGTCGATGCCACCCTTGCGCCCGCCCGCGGTAAGGAACGTCTGAAGCATTTCCTTCAGGAACGGATTGGTGA
>DATHKK010000107.1:0-6418 GCA_035489355.1 Candidatus Limnocylindria bacterium | reverse complement strand
TGGGGGAGGCTGGAGAATTTCACGAATTGCGGTCGGGGAATTGTTGGTCCCGATGGGTAAGGTCAGCGCCGGCATTTTATTTTTTTTCAACGACTCGTCGATATACACGACGCTGCCACTCGGCGGCGTTCGCGTGTCGAGAGGGTGCCGCGTGAATACGTTCGTTTCGCCGCATGTCACGTCGGACATGAACATCAATGAGTTGGCGTCCGGTTCCACATAGAGCCATTTGTTGGCGTGAACCTTGCCGGTGACCCTGAAGGGTTGGCCGCAACTGATTTCCATATCGCCGGAGCTGAATAGGGCGAATTGGAAAATGGGAATGCTCGCCAATTGAACGCTTTGTTTCACCGCGCCCACCACCTCCTGAACGGTGTTGGTCAGTCGTGCGTTGGAAATGATTGTAACCGGGGCAACGAAACCCATCAAATTGGAATAAGCGGAATCAAGCTCGGTGTAGTTGGTCGAGAATGATCCGATGTCCACGTAAGTCTTCCCACTTTCCCCTTGGGCGTTACTGAATTCCCAGCCCGCCCAGATCCCGGGGTTCGTGCTGGACAGGATAATTTCGCTGTAGCTGCTCGAGTTGGCTTCGACCTCTTTCGCGCCACCCAACTTGAAGTCGCGCGTGATCTTGCCCAGTACCACTTCGGTGACGGCCTCCGCCGCCGCGACGGATCGGGCGTGCTGGTTCGAGCGCTCGTTCAGTCTGGTGCTGCTCATCGACCACACCAAGGCCCCGGCCAGCGTCGCCAGGGCAATCCCGGTCATGAAGATGGTCACCAAGAGGCCGCTGCCGCTCTGGCCAGCCTTTCGAAAGATGAATTTCGTTTTCATAGTTTAATCGATGGCCCGTCGTGTCACCGCCGTTTCGAGCCGGAAATACTCGGCGTCCGGGACAAAACCACGTGCCTGAAAGAACTCCAGCGTCACGTGTATCACACGATTGTTTTGCCTATTGGTCAGGACGATTCCCTGGTAATCTTCCGCGCTGAAAATCATCGAGTTCGTGACCATCGAGGCCAGGACGACCGGAGTTTGGGACAGGCTCGTGTATCGCCGAAAGGTGGAGTCGGAGTTTTTGAAATAGACAATAAACTCCATCGTGTTGGTTGTGGGACAAATCATGATCGCATTGCCAACTTGAGGATCTCCATCGACCCCTGTCTGGAAAACACCGCTGCCATCGACCTCGCCGATCCAGGCGGTCTTCGCGCAACGAATCTCGTCCGCCAGTTGTCCAATGGCCGCTCGCGCATCGGCGCTCCTGAGGAGCTTCGCCCGCGTGATTTCACACATCTTCAAGCCGAACACGTTGCCGTAAACGAGTCCGCCCAACACCAGCGAGAAGAGCGCCATCGTCACGATGACCTCCACCAATGTGAACGCTCGCTTCATCCGCGCCGCGAAAGGCAGCGTGCCGTGACCGACATGTGGGAAAAGTTTCATTAGTCTGGCGAGCGCACGGTTTCAACGGTGTTGGAGATCAATTGACCTTGGAAGGTCCACACGCAATCCACGCGGATGCCCTTCAGCGGCGGGTCTTTCGACACTTCATAAATCGTCGTGATGTTCGTCGCGTAAGTGGCGTTGGTGCCTGAACCCGAGATGTCCAGCGTGACAATCGTGTCGGGAAAATTGGTGGCGAGCAATTGATCCTTGATGGGATAACTCGCGACGTCCCACTGGGCGCAGCGGGTTTGCTCCAGGCGTTCCTGGGCGCGGGCCGTGGCGGCAAAGGACATGCCGGACTTTTCGGCGCTGGTGACACTGAAGATATAGCCGGTAATCATGCAACCCACGGCCACCGCCGTAATGAGCATCGACATGACCACTTCGACGAGGGTCATGCCCGCTTGGCCGGAGCGATGAGGCCGCCCGGATTTCAGGTTGGTCTTCGAGATCTTCATTTAACTGCGCATTTCACCGTTTGGCTGAACAAAATACCGGCTGCATGGTGCGCCTTCCTGATGTCAGGCCATTGTGCACGCGTAAATTATCGACGTTTCCACCCATTTTCTTAACCGCCTTGGCCTGGAGGGACACGAAGCTGCCGGGATTTGACCATTCTGATGCGATTCCACCTTTGCATCCCGGCCTTCGCTGGCGTAGAAATTCCGGCCCGATTGCAACTGAACGAGCAACTGAATTCACCGCAGAGGCGCAGAGGCGCAGAGGTTTTGTTTCTTCTCTGCGCCTCTGCGTCTCCGCGGTTCAAATAAAATGTCCGAAATACCAAAAGCTTACGAGCCGCAGTCGGTCGAATCGAAGTGGTACCAGTTCTGGCTCGACCAGAATGCGTTCACCGCCAATCCGCATTCGACCAAGCCGGCTTACTCGATCGTTATCCCGCCGCCGAACGTCACGGGCGTGCTCACGCTCGGGCATGTGCTGAACAACACCATCCAGGACATCCTCGCCCGCAAGGCGCGCATGGACGGCAAGGAGGTGCTCTGGCTCCCCGGCACCGACCATGCCGGCATCGCCACGCAGACGGTTGTGGAGCGCACGCTGAAGAAGGCGGGTGAGATCAAACATCGCAACGATCTCGGGCGCGAAAAATTCCTGGAGCGCGTGTGGGAATGGAAGGACAAGCACGGCGGCATCATTCTCCAGCAACTCAAGGCGCTCGGCGCGTCCTGCGACTGGACGCGCACGCGCTTCACCATGGACCCGGAGTATTCGCGCTGCGTGTCGCGCGTCTTCGTGGACCTCTACAAGAAGGGCCACATCTATCGCGGCAAGCGCATGGTGAACTGGTGCCCGGCCTCGCTCACCGCGCTCTCCGACGAGGAAGTGATCATGAAGGAGCAGAAGGGCTTCATGTATCACTTCAAGGTGGAAGTGGCGGAACAGCCCGGCACATTCCTGACCATTGCCACGACGCGACCGGAGACGATTCCCGGCGACACGGCGGTGGCGGTGAATCCCAAAGATCCGCGTTACCAGCATCTCATCGGCAAGCACGTCTATCGTGCGCTGCCGCTCGATGTGCCGAAGGTACGGCGGAAGATTCCCATCATCGCGGACGAGCATGTTGACTTCGAGTTTGGCACCGGCGTGTTGAAGGTGACGCCCGCACATGACAAAGCGGATTATGAGATCCATGGCAGAATGCTCATGTCTGGGCTTGAAAATGGAGGTCCGACGCCCCTGACGCCGATCGATGTACTAACCCCTGACGCCAAGATGACTGCCGAAGCCGGCGTTGAACTGGCCGGGCTGGATCGCTTCGCAGCACGCAAGAAGGCGGCGGAAATTCTGGAAGCCGCCGGATTGCTGGAGAAGACCGAGCCGTACACGAACAACGTGGGCTTCAGCGAACGCGCGGATGTACCCATCGAGCCGCGCCTGAGCGAGCAATGGTTTCTGAAATACCCGAGCGTGCCGAAGTCGAAGGACTGCGTGGCCACGGGCGCGATGAAGTTTTATCCCGAACGCTGGGCGAAGGTTTACGACCACTGGATGACGGGCATTCAGGATTGGTGCGTCAGTCGCCAACTTTGGTGGGGACATCGTATTCCAGTTTGGCGCCACAACTTTCCTATTCCGCAGCACGCGTACGACAAGCTTGGAGCGAACGACCCACAATACCGCGCGACGCCAAACGGGATTGAGTATTGCGGCTTGGATGCGCCGTCGGAATCCGGGTGGACCCAAGACCCCGACGTGCTCGACACCTGGTTCAGCTCGTGGCTCTGGCCGTTCGCCACGATGGGCTGGCCGGAGAACACGGAGACGTTGAAGAAATTTTATCCCACCACCGACCTCGTCACGGGGCCGGACATCATTTTCTTCTGGGTCGCGCGCATGATCATGGCGGGCTACGAGTGGATGGGTGAGATGCCGTTCCGCAACGTCTATTTCACCGGCATCATCCGCGACAAGCAGGGCCGCAAGATGTCGAAATCGCTCGGCAATTCGCCCGACCCGCTCGACCTCATCAACACCTACGGCGCCGACGCGCTCCGTTTCGGCATCATGCGCAGCGCGCCGCAGGGCCAGGATTTGCTCTTCGACGAACAGTCCGTCGAACTCGGCCGCAACTTCGCCAACAAGCTTTGGAACGCGTGCCGCTTCCGGCAGATGCAGGGGAGCGCGCCCGTCTCGGGCGTCCCGCCCGCCGAGTTCGAAGACGAAATTCGCACCGAGCTGCTCACGAGCGATGACAAATGGATTCTGCTCAAACTCGACCAGGCAATCCGCGAAGTCACCGACGCGCTGAACAATTACAAGTTCAACGAAGCCGCGAACGTGCTCTACCGTTTTTTCTGGAGCGAGTATTGCGACTGGTACGTGGAAGCGACGAAAGCGGTGCTCCAGGCGCCGATCGATCCGAACAATCCACGCTCGGCTGCGCGCCGTGAGAACACGCTGGCCGTCATCGACTTGGTGCTCTCGAACACGCTGCGGCTTTTCCATCCGTTCCTCCCGTTCATCACCGAGGAATTGTGGAACAGCATGGGCTTCAACAAAGATCTGCCGGAAGGACAAGGCGGCGACACGATCATGTTCGCACACTGGCCGAAGCCTTTTGATACGGACTTCAAGGATCACTACGCGCTCGACGACTGCTACCTGGAGCGCGTGGAGAACAAATACGAAGTGGTGCGCCAGGGTCGCAACCTGCGCAGCGAGGCGCGCATTGCCGCCAACATCAAGGTGCGTTTCGTGCTGAAGCCGCTCAATGATTTGCCGATGCACGATATCGCGGTGCTGAAGATATTGTTGAACGCCGAACAGTTCGAAGTGAACGCCGAGTTTGAACCAACCAAAGGCACGGCGCGCGCGCTGACTTCGTTGGGCGAACTTTTTCTCCCGCTGGAAGGGCTAATTGATCTCGCCGCCGAACGCGCGCGCCTGCAAAAGGAACTGGCGAAGATTCGCACGGAGATCGAAAAAGTTTCGCAGAAGCTTTCCAATCCAAACTTCAGTCAAAAGGTTCCGCCGCAAGTGCTGGCGGAACATGAACAACGACTGGCGGATTGGAACACGAAACACACGCAGGTGCTGGCAGCCCTTGATGCGTTGGGCCAAGGTTAGCGCGCGGTTCTCGCGGCGGAACGCGGGCTTCGGCCCGCTTCGCCGTGATTTAGTCGAAGAAACCTTGGACTGCCGGCTGTTCGACGGGTGAACCGTTGATGCGGCGTGAACGCCGCGTTCCAATTCAGGGCGCGGGCTTCGCTTGCGTCACAAACTCCAACAAGTCCGCCATGTCCTGCGCGCTCAGGCCCTCTTCCAGCCCGTCTGGCATGAGCGATTTGTCGGTGCCGCGCATCGAGGAAATGTTTTCGCGTCCGACCCGGGTGGTTTCTCCGCTGGCCATTTTCAACATGACGGACAATGGGTTCTCGCCCGCGAGCACCCCGACGAATGATTCGCCGCGCTTCGTCTCAACGGTATAGGCGACGTAAGCCGCCGCGACTTCCGCATTGGGATCAAGGATGCTGGTGAGCAATTTCTCCTTACCACCGCTGGCGACAGACGCGAGGTCAGGGCCAACGGCTGACCCTTCACCGCCCGCTCGATGGCATGCCACGCAGCGTTGCTGATAAATCGTGTGACCGCTCGTTGCGTTCCCTTTCAATTCCAGTGCCGGGCGAAACTTCTTCACCACATCCGCGCGCGCCGAATCATCACGTTGGAAAATCTGCCGGGCTTGCGCGCGAATGGCACCATCGCTGTGCGTCGTGAGCCGTTGAATATCAGCCGCAGTCAACTCAGTCCGCGCAATAGTTCCCTGCTCGACTCCGTACAACAACGCGACTGTCATATCGCGCCGGTTCAAAGCGAGAGCAGTAGCTTTGGCGCGCGCCTGCGGAGCAAGCAGCGTCCAACGCGCAAAAACATTGGTCACAGTTTGATCGCGACGCCCCGCCAGCACGGTCACGACGGTGGTTTGGAGTCCTGGCGACGAGGTGGAACTCAACATCTCAGCGAGGGCCGTGCGTGATTCGGTATCATTGGCAAACGCGAGGAACTCCACGGCTTCGATGCGAGGTGAATCAACGAGTGAAGAATCGGAAGCCGCCTTCCGAGCTTCGGCGCGCAATCGTTCGAACGTTCTCCCATCCACCACCGACACGGACAAGCCGCGCCGTTCCAATCCGATGGCGATTGCGGTAGCGAATGGAAGAGAATGCTGTGAGCGCGCCGCCAAACGCAGATCCAACAGAACACGATCCATCGGCGCGCTCGCGCCGGCGATGCGTGCCGACTCGCGCAAAAATTCCAGCGCACTATCGCGTTCGATGAATTCGCTGTTCGCTGCCAGTGCGGCGAACACATCCGCAGCGCCGTTCGCAAGACCGCCCAGCACCGCCGCTCGCATCCACGATCTCTCGACATCGCGCGTGATGATCTTCGTAAGTGTGATGGAATCGCCACTCGCCAGCGCTACCTGAAAACGAACGCGTTC
>DATHKK010000106.1:0-5902 GCA_035489355.1 Candidatus Limnocylindria bacterium | reverse complement strand
AACATGGCTGGAATCATGCGCGCCAGTGTAGCCGGGGCATCTGAACGGCGCCGAGATTGTTCGCCGCGGTGTGACAAACATGCCAGTGTACTTCACCAACAGCGCGTCACGCATTATTGGGAGTGCGAATGAAGCGACGCTTGAAGGACCATTTGAACTGCCACCACATTTCCTGACTGGCGACAACGTGTTTGCCGTGGAATTGCATCAACTCAATCCCATCGATGCCTTCTTTGGCGCAGAATTGAATCTGCTGGTAAAAAGTTTTCCCAACGAGCCTGCCCGAATCGTGCGGCAGCCGAGCGATGTTTTCGTTCGCGAAGGCGAGCCATTCGTCTTCAACGTGGACTCAATCGCCGCCACGAGCGCGCAGTGGCTGAAGGAAGGCGTGGCGATCTCCGGCGCGAACACGAAGATACTTTCTTATCTTCGGGCGATGATGAGCGACAACGGCATGCACTTTTCCGTTTTGCTTTCCAACAATTTCAGCTCCGTCCTGAGCAGCAATGCCATTCTTCATGTGCTGGCGGATACTAATCCACCGGTGTTGCTGTCCGCGACGGCATCGAGTTCCATGGAGTTTGTCCTCACTTTGTCCGAGCCAATTGATCCTGCGTCGACCGCCGTGCTGACGCACTACTTCGTGCGCGGCAGCGATGGACAGGTGGTCGCCGTCACGGCAGCCAGCATTCTGAATGAAACCAACATCGTGCTGGTCACGGCGCCGCGGATGGACGGGCGAAACTATGAAGTCCGAATCAGTGGGGTGTCCGATGTCGCGGTGGCTCACTGAAATCGAACCGGGCAGCGGCGCAATGCTGGGCTATGAATTGACGCTAGTGCCGCTGACAGCCACGTGGATTTACGATCAATCCGGCAATGGCCAGGTGAGCAACTGGAAATTTCCAGGCTTCGATGCCAGCGATTGGCTCGTTGGTCCGGCGCTCCTCTACAACGACACGTTTGTTAACACTGGACCACCCGCACCTCTTGGCACGCTGTTGTCGCTCACGAATGCTGCCGGGGGAACAATCATCACGCATTATTTCCGTCATGCTTTCACCCTGCCGCCGCTCGATGCGGGAGCGGTGCTCTCGCTTCGCTACGCGGCCGATGATGGTGCGATCCTCTATTTGAACGGATTCGAACTAACGCGCGCGAATTTGCCGCCCGGCCCCGCAGACAAGATGACATTCGCGGCCATTTCAATTGGGGATGCCGTGCTTTCCGCTCCGATCCCTGTCGAAAGGAATGGGGCCGAGGGCACTTGCGTGCTGGCGGCCGAGACGCATCAAGTCTCTGCGAACTTCAGCGATGTAGCGTTCGCGGCTGAGTTGAAGGCGATTCGACCGAGCACGCTCCTGGCGCCGACTGGACCGGCCCTGCAAATTCTTCGCGTCGGCGATCAAATCGAACTGAAGTGGCTGGGCGGCAATTACCTGCTGGAGGTCGCGGATTTGCCGAACGGCGATTGGAACGTTATGTCCAACGCCGCCAGCCCGCGATGGATTCATCCAACGAATGCTGCCGCCTTCTACCGTCTGCGCAAGCCGCAGCCTGCTCGCGGTGCAGGCGGGGAGGCCACACCACCCCTGCCCAAGCTGCTACTTCTCTTTCAATTCCACTTCTCCATTCCAGTTTTCCGGCAGCGCTTGATCGCGGACTTCAGCGAGATGCTTCACGTAGAACTTCGTGGTGTAGTCAGTGTCCGCGCTTTCAAGAACCCGCTCGAACGCCATCCCCGCCGCGCTGAAGTCGCGCTGCTGAAAAAGACGCAGAGCTTCGGCGAACTCGCCATGCCATTGCGGTGCGATGGAAGACTCGCGCAGCCCGACAAGTTCATAGACTTCCACGCTCTTCTCGAAACCCTTGAGTTGAAAACGCCCAAGATAACGCGTGACGAAGCGGTCGCCTATCTCCTTCTTCACATCGCCTGTGATTAAAACATCCGTGCCGAGATATTTGTTCAAGCCCTCCATGCGCGAAGCCAGATTGATGTTCTCGCCGATGGCCGTGTAATCCACGCGCGTTTGACTGCCGAAGTTCCCGACGTTCGCGACACCAGTGTGCAAGCCAATCCGTGTGATGAGTTGCCGGCCCGCCACCGGCTTCTTGCTCAATTCGCGGAATCGCAGCGCGGCCTCACACGCGCGCACCGCATGGTCGTCTTGCGGATCAGGCGCGTTCCAGAACGCGAAGATCGCGTCGCCGATATATTTCACCACCGTGCCATCTGTGGCGTGAATGCACGTGCCGACCGCGCCCTGGAAATACTCGTTCATCATCCGCGCGAGTTCATCGGAATCCATGCCTTCTGAAACCGACGTGAAGCCCGCGATGTCGCTGAACAAAATGGTGAGCTTCTGCTTTTCCGCGCCCGGCTTGAGGAGCTTGCGATCTTTGTCCGCCGCAAATTTCTTCACGAGCTTCGGCGACAAATACATTTCGAGCGACTGCACGAAGAGGCGATTCTCCACGTAAAGGCGAATGGAGTTCACCGCGACCGAGCACAGCAGTGCGAAAGCGATCTGGACGTAAAGAATCAGCCAGGGAAACCAGATCAGTTGACGGATAAAAACCTCGCGGCTTAGCAATGCCACGAGCGCCAGCGCGAGAACAGCAGCGAGAATGGCAAAGCCGGGGCGCAGGCGCATCAACCCATATCCCGCGAGCAGGCCAAGCACAGCGATGCTCGACAACTCGACGGGTGTTGGCAGTCGTCGCAGCCAATCACCGCGTAAGACATTTAGAAACATGGTGGCCTGAATCTCGACTCCAGAAATAAATGGCGAGTCGCCCTTCTGCTTCGTGATCCAGAAAGAATACGGATTCCGGTAGGCGTCATTACGCTCGTTCTGAAGCTTGGTAATCATGCGTGCACCGATAAACACAACTTTGTCCCGAAAGACGCTGTCCGGCACACGGCCCGAAGCAAGCACGTCGGAATAGCTGCCGTGCTGCAACCAATCGGGCCGGCCGTAGTAGTTGATCCATGATTTGACTTCAGCGCGCGGTGTATCGGGCGAAGGTTGAAACGCTTCGGCCGTAATCTTTTTCGTGATGGGAGCCGCCAGAAATTCCGCCGCCGCCCAACTCATGCTAGACAGTTGTTCATTGGGCGCGTGAGCACGGACAATGAGATCTCTGCTCGGCGTCATTTCCACCGAGCCGATGGCAGCGGCGTTATCACGCAACAGAGGAAACGGCGGAATGTATTCTCTCTGTTTGTTCGCCGTGAGAAGGTAATCGGTCCCCAGGATCACCCGACCACTGCGCTTAATGGCATCCGCCAGCTTCTGATCAGCTTCCGTTTTGTCAGGATTAGCGTCGCTGAAAACGATGTCCATGACGACGGCGCGAGCGGACGCAGCAGTGAGGCGATCAATCATCTGCGCGTGAATGGCCCTGTCCCATGGCGCATTGAGCGGTTGACCCAATTCCAGATGTGATTTTTCGTCGAGGTAAACAATAACTGCTTCATTCGCTGGGATTTCGTGGTTACGAAGAAGGTGCAGCAGATCATAACTGAGGTTCACGATTCCGGCACCAAAGGCGAACTCGTGTAGAAACCAACCAAGCACAGCCACAACCAAGGCGAGTAGCCAGGCGTTCCATCGCACGCGTCTAAGCCACGCCATGTTCACGCTAGAAGGGTTTTTCGGAGCACGCGGCGAGTTAACCGCATCGCGTTCAGAAGTAGAACTTGAAACTCGCGTAGAACGTCCGCTCGCGCGGGAGCTCTGTGTAGAGGTTCACGGGGCTGAGGCGATAATCCTGATCGGTGACGTTCAGCAAGCCAACCCGCGCTTCCGCACGACGCCGCCAAAAGCGGTAGCCCACGAAGACGTTCAGTTGCCAAAAGCAATCGTCCTCCAAATCCGATGTATCGCCGCGATTGTTTTGCGCCGTCCAAATCGCTTCTCCGTTTGCGAAGAAGCCGCACGGGAGATTGTAGATCGCGGAGAGCGATAGTTGCTGCAACGTGGCTTCGGTGTCCCGATTGAACCCAGTCGCTCGGCCAACCGCATCCGAAATCACCGGGAAACGGCTCTTCAATTCCGCGTCGCTGATGCGATAGCGAACGCCGAAAGCCCAATCGCGGCCCACCAACTGATTGACGGAAACCGTGAACGAACGTTCTTCGTACTCTATCTTTTGCCTCGCACTGGACGCGCGGTCGGGCACCGGGAGAAAAATACTATTGGTGAGAACACCGAAGGTGCGGGTCGCTTTAGAGTTCAACACTTCGGCGTCAGCGTTCAGGTAGGTGCGCGTCGGCAGCCGATGATCCACGCCAACGCCGTACGTTTCGAAGCGTGTGCCCGGTACTTGGCCGACGGCAGATTCAGGAGCAACGCTGCGGAAACTCTGGTTGAACCCGCCCACTTGGGTAGGCTCGAGTCGGAAGCTGTTGTCGAAAAACACGCCGCCCAGAGAACGGGTGTAGGCTGCGCGCACATGAGTCCTGTCGTCCACGGTCCAGATCACTCCGGCCTTGGGCGAAATCTGATCCTTGCTGCTTTCGCTGCCGGAGATCGGCGCGATGTCGATGTTGTCCGGGTAGTTCAATCGATCGTAGGCAATGCCGACCGTAAACTGGACCGGTTGCCACGGACTCCATTGGTCGTAGGCGTAAATGCTTTGGCGCACTAACTCGGTGCGGTTCTTCGTGCGGAAATCGATCTGGCCGGCGTTGGTCACCGCACTGATGACCGAATTGAAAGTGTCGGAGAACCCGTATTGGAAGCGCCCGCCAATGATGAGCGTGTTCTTCGGTACGGAGAAAATTTGCTGCAACTCGGCGGAGTAAGCTTCCAGGTCCGTGCGGAAGCGCATTGGATCGCGCACGGTCTCACTGCGGTTCGAAACAACGACGCCATCAGAGTAACGGAAGAAGTAAATCGGGTAGTTTGGATCTCGAATCTGCAAGTCATCTTCAAAACGCGAACCGAGGAAGAGCGTATGAACACCGGGATTCCACTCGCGATGATAGCCTAGAAACAGGTTCGGCTCCTGCACTTCCTTGGCGCGAAGCGTCCGGCTGGCATTGGTCTGGTTGTAATATTGTGCGAGATCACCAGAGTCGGATTCG
Source organism: Candidatus Limnocylindria bacterium (assembly GCA_035489355.1). Lineage (GTDB taxonomy): Bacteria > Verrucomicrobiota > Verrucomicrobiia > Limisphaerales > SIBH01 > JANNGC01. The sequence goes on along the minus strand of DATHKK010000106.1, from coordinate 810 downwards.
GAACGCTGCGCTTCGAAATAGAGCGTGTCCTGCGGCGTAATTTGCTGGCGGAAGCGGCCCGCGAATTCCGTTCGCTCGAGATCATTGTTCGGGCGTTGACCTTTGTCAGTGCGATAAAAAGCATCCAGGGAATAATCCATGTTTCCGTAACGGCCATACTGCGAGCCGGCCTGCACCCAATCGCCGCTGCTGAAGTACTCGGTGCTCGAAGCCACGCCAAAATGATCGCGGTCGAACAGTCGCGTGTATTCCTGTTGGGAAACAGTTTGAGAGAGCGGCGTGGCCCCCACGGGCGAGAGCAGACTGGCGATGAAGTATTCGCTCAAAGCCGGCGCCTCATAGCGGAGGTTAATCTGTTTGGGATCGCGCAAAGCTGTGTAGCTGTTGGCCAGAAACTGGTGCGCAGAAAAATTCGCGTAGTTATAACTCACGGCCCGAATGCCTTCGCGCAGACTCCAATCGATCATGCCCGCGTCCTGATAAATGCGCGCGAGGTTGGCACTGCGCACGGCCTTGTCCTGATCGAGGAGAAGGCGCGAGCGGAAGACGCTCCGGTTCTCGTTCAGCTCCTGCGACTTTTCCAAATCACTCACAGCCTCGTTCATGCGGTTCTGCTGTTCGGCGAGAATGGCAGAGTAAAGCCACGGCGTGGGATCGTTGGGATCAAATTTCTTGGCCAGCCCCAATTCCTTTTCAGCGCGTGCAGCATCCCAGGTGTGGCTCCATGCTTTGCCGAGATAGCTGCGGAGCAACGAACGCTGCAGCTCGCGTGTCGCGGCCACTTGCAGATCCTGACGCCCCTCCACGCCA
>DATHKK010000105.1:0-3309 GCA_035489355.1 Candidatus Limnocylindria bacterium | reverse complement strand
CGGGAACCGTCACGTTCGTCGGGAAATCAAAATCGACCGCATCGCGCAAGCGCCACGTGTTGGTCGGATGCGCTGCATCGTAAAGCGGAGCGGGCGCAGCCGAGGCGTTCAGGATCTCGATGAACTCGTCAATCTCGTTATCGATGCCGCCCGGAAAATCCGGCGGATGATAATGCACCTCATCGATCACAAGCGGCCCCACGATCGGATAGGCATTCGACGCGCCCGCGCCCGCGCGGAACTGCGCAACCGTCGCCGGATTGTCCACGCCGAAGGTGCGGTTGCTCAACGCCACGAAGTCATCGCCCGTGCTCTTCTCGTAGCGGCCGAAGGAAACGTTCGCCGCCGACGCGCCGAACTTCACGGTGGTGCGATAGCCCGTCAGATTGCCATTGGCGTCCGCCACGCTGAGATAAAGCTCGTCGTCCTTGAACGCATTGAACGCGAAGCTCGGCGGCAGATCGCTGTTGGGATTGAACTGTGTTTCGTAGAAGACCTTGAAGCCACCGGCGGGGATGAAAACACCCGCTGGAATTTCAAAGCGTTTGAAATCTTTCTTCGCATTGCTCAGGAACCAGCCGCCGATGGCCACGTCCACGTCGCTCACATTGCGAAGCTCGATGGCCTGCTCCAGCGGCCCGCCGGTGCGCGTGAGAATTTCATTGATGACGACGCTGCCGGCGAGCGGCAGCCAGTTCGGTTCCTCGGGCGAAGCGCTGTCGGGGAAACTTACGAGGTTCGACGCGCCGTCGGGCAGCCGTCCATAAGCGAGGCCGTCCTGCGCATTGGCGTAGCTCACCGAGTCGATCTTCGTGGGCACGGCGTTGGTGGTGTAAATGCCGATGGATTCGGTGCTGCCCAACCGAAAGCCGACGTGGTCCGCGCCTTTGGCTGTGTCGCTGTCGGCGATGAACTTCACGAAGGCTTCGGGTCCCGCGCCGATGAACGAGAGTGGACGCACGGTGTGCTTGATCGGGTCTGAAAGATCGTCCGTGAGGTGAATACTGCCGAGCGCGACTGGTTTCGGATCGGGATTGTAAATTTCAAACCAATCATCTTCGCCGCTGACAGGATTCGGCATCCACTCATTCACCTTCAACGTCGCGGCGCTGCCGAGCGAGACCGCGATGTTCGCCGCGCCGCGCGTTGGCTCGCCCAAAGTCCAGCTCGTGTTCTGTCCCGGCGTGGCGCGACTGAGCGTTAGGTCCGCGACCTGCACGCCGTACACCACCACGTCGAGCAACGAACCGCCGCCGGCTGGCCGATGGAAAAGATAAACCGCGCCGCTGTCCGCGCTGAGTTCGAAGCCGGCGTTGAAAGGCGAATACGGCTCCGAGTCATCGAACTCAACGACGTAGTAACCGCCTGGCGCAACGGCCGCGCCTTGCGGGAAAACCCAGCGGCGCGGAATCGTCGAGTCATCGGTCAGGCTCAAGTCGGAAATGTCCACGACATCGGTGGAAGGATTGTACAGCTCGACCCAGTCCACGATCTTGCCGCTCGCGTTCGTGTACGACTCGTTCTTCGTAAAGACTTCGCTCAGCACGATGGGCGTATCGAGATAGTTGGTGATCAATAGCTGCGAATCGATCTGGATGGCCATTGCCATGTCGCTGCTGGCCGTGCCCTGCTGATGCACTTCGATGGCGAGGTAGTTGGTGCCCTGGACGAGGTTGGTCAGAGTGATGGGAATTCCCGACAGGAGCGAAGGCGCGCCGCTGATGGCTGTCGAGGCCACTGTCGAAAAGTTGATCACCGCGCTCGCCGGCAGATTGTAGCGAAAGACTTCCTGGTTGTTCAGATAGAGGACGCAGCCGTCGTCGATGACGTGTGACAGCACGAAGTTCGCACCGTTCAGAGGCCCGTTGTAATCGAACGTGGTGCGGAAATAAACCGTGAGTTGCTTCGGACTCGTGAAAGGAATCGTCGAGAGCGCCGGGATGGGCGGCGACTGGTTGCCGCCGCCATCGTAGTTGTAAAAGAGCGCCGGGCCGCTGAACCAACTCGAGTCGTTATAGTTGGTCGTCCGCCACGCCACGCCCAGATCGACATTCGAGGCTTCCATGTGCCAGACTTGGTTGATGGGCACAATCGTCGTAGTGATCGGAGTCACGATTACAGTTTGCCCAGGGTTGCCGCCGCCGGGCGTCGGCTGGTTGAACGACACAAAGGCCGCGCCTCCGTCGGGGCTGCGGCCTTGCGTGATGTCAGGGAACTGCGAGACGTAAACGATCATGTCGATCAACGTCCCGTTGGTTTGCGCCAGGCTGATCCAGCCGCCCTCGGCGGACAGTTTGAAATTCACGTGGTCAGCGCCAAACGAGACATCCTCATCCGCGATGAACGCCTGCCAGCCGCCAGCCGCGATGAAGCTGAGTGGCGGAATCACGCTCTCGCGCGGCAAACCCATCGGTGCGTGCGACAACGCCAATCCGCCCAGCGCCACCGGCACAGGATCGCTGTTAAACAGTTCGATGAAATCCTGCTGAAAAATTTCGCCCGACGCGGCCAGCCATTCGTTGATGCGCAATCGGTTTGGATCGCCGACGAGTTTGGCAATGTTGGCCGCGCCAAAAGTCGGCTGCGCCAATCCCCACGTACCGTCCGCGAGGCGGCCAATCGAGAGATCGGGCAACTGCAATCCAAACGCGACCGAGTCGAGCAAGCCGCCGCCGTTCGACAGCCGGTCGTAGAGATAAACTCCATCGCCGGAATCATTCAGCGCGAAGCCCGTATAAATGTGGCCCGGCGCTTCGCCATTCCCCGCGTAAAGAATCAAATACGCTCCCGGCGCGATCGTCGTGCCCGGCGGGAAAATAAATTTCCGCGCCACCGTCGGATCATCGGTGAGACTCATGTCGCCGAGGTTCACAGTAGTCGCGCCGGAATTGTGCAGTTCGATCAGGTCAGAGATTCTTCCGTCGGCGATCAGCGTCGTGTTCTTCGCCAGCACTTCGTTAATCACGAGACGCGAAAGAGTTGCGTCCACCGTCCAGGTTCGTGATGCCGTGGGGAAGCCGGGAGCGGAAGAATTCGTCGGGTAAACAAACAGATCGTCTTGAAAATACCCGGCGTCGTTGCGGCCCGAGACGAAAAACGTGTGCGGCCCGTTGCCCAGGTTGCTCACCGTGATCGCGGGCAGCGTGTTGAAGGGCGGAGGATTGGTGATCGGAATCACTGCACTCCACGGCCCGTTGTCGAGTTTCCATTTGAACGCGGTCCAACCCCACGCCTGCGGCGCGTTCGTTCCCCAATTGAACGTGCCGCCGAGCCCCACCGTGATGGTGGCGCTGGTCGAAGTGTTCGTGC
>DATHKK010000104.1:0-2758 GCA_035489355.1 Candidatus Limnocylindria bacterium | reverse complement strand
CATCCCCTCCGTGGTCGTGACGAAAAAGGGAACGGTGCTCGCGTTTGCCGAGGGACGCGCGGCGGCGAAGGATCAGGCGCAGAACGACATCATCCTCAAATGCAGCAAAGACGGCGGCAAATCGTGGGGGCCGTTGCAACTGATTCATGACGACGGCGCGAACTCGTTGAACAATCCGACCGCTGTCGTGGAAGAGGAATCTGGCCGCGTGTTCCTGATGTATCAACGCATCCCGGCGCATTTGAAGGAGCACAGCAAGAGCATCGAGACTGGATACAAGGGCACCAATGTTTATCGCAACCTGCTCCTGTGGTCGGACGATGACGGCGCCACGTGGACCAAACCGATCGACGTGACGCGCGCCACCAAGCGCGCCACCAATGCGACCACGCTGGCTAGCGGGCCGGGCATCGGCATTCAACTCACGCGCGGGCCACACAAAGGCCGGCTCATCATTCCTTTCAACGAAGGTCCCTACCACCAGTGGAACAACTTCGCAGTGTTCACCGACGACCGCGGTGCGATGTGGAAGTTCGGGGAAAATGTTCCGAGCGCCTTCGTGCCCGATGCGAAACTCGGACAGCGCAGCCAGCTCAACGAAGTGCAAATGGTGGAACTGAGCGACGGCTCGGTGCGGTTGAACTCGCGGCAGTTCGCGGGAGCGAAAGTTCGAAAAACCTCTGTGAGCAAGAACGGAGGAGTGACGTGGTCGACCGTTCAAGACGTGCCGGAGTTGCGCGACCCAAGCTGCAACGCAAGCATTCTTCGTTATTCGTTCGATGATGGCGCAGGCAAAGGACGAATTCTTTACAGCGGGCCGGACAGCACAAAGCGCGATAACGGCACCGTTCACTTAAGCCTCGACGACGGTGCTACGTGGCCGACGAAACGCGTGCTATGGCCGGGGAGCTTCGCTTACAGCGTGCTGACGAAATTGCCGGACGGCACGATCGGCTGCCTGTTCGAAGCGGACAATTACGGCCGCATCGCCTTCGCAAGATTCTCTCCGGAATGGTTGACCGAAAAGCGGTGAGCACGAGTTAACGAAGACAAGACATGTTCACATCCATGAAAGATCACGTGCGGGCGCAGCTCGATGACATTCGCGCCGCCGGGACATACAAACGCGAGCGCGTCATCATGACACCGCAGGGGACGTGCATTCGGGTCGCCGATGGCGAGCCGGTGCTGAACTTGTGCGCCAATAATTATCTCGGGCTTGCGCAACATCCGGGTGTGGCAGCAGCGGCCAAGGAGGCGATCGACCATTGGGGATACGGATGCGCGAGCGTGCGGTTCATTTGCGGAACACAAGGCGTTCACAAACAGCTTGAGCAAAAGCTCAGCGAATTCCTCGGCACCGAAGACACGATTCTCTATGGCTCTTGCTTTGATGCGAACGGCGGACTTTTTGAAACATTGCTCGGCGCAGAGGACGCGATCATTTCGGACGAGTTGAACCACGCGAGCATCATTGACGGCGTGCGGTTGTGCAAAGCAACGCGCTTCCGCTACATCAATAACGACATGGCGGATCTGGAAGCCAAGTTAAAGGAAGCAGCCAACGCGCGCTTTAAGATGATCGCGACTGACGGCATCTTTTCGATGGACGGCTACATCGCGAACCTCAGCGCCATTTGCGATCTCGCTGAGAAATACAACGCGCTCGTGATGGTGGATGACTCGCACGCCGTCGGCTTCATGGGCACGCGCGGACGTGGCACGCACGAGCACTGCGGCGTGATGGGCCGCGTGGACATCATCACCGGGACGCTAGGCAAAGCCTTGGGTGGCGCGAGCGGTGGTTACACGAGCGGACGCAAGGAGATCATCGAACTGCTGCGCCAGCGTTCACGACCGTATCTTTTCAGCAACACCTTGGCGCCGAGCATTGCGGGCGCATCACTGAAAGTTTTGGAACTGCTGACCGAATCCACGGCTTTGCGCGACACGCTGGAGACGAACACGAAGTTTTTCCGCGAGGGTATGGGGAAACTCGGTTTCACCATTTTGCCCGGCACGCACCCGATTTGCCCGGTGATGCTCGGCGACGCGGCGCTCGCCACGAAGTTCGCCGACGCGATGTTGGAGCGGGGCGTTTACGTGATTGGCTTCAGCTTCCCCGTCGTGCCGAAAGGGAAGGCGCGCATTCGCACGCAGATTTCCGCGGCGCACACGCGGGAGGATTTGGAATTCGCGATCAAAGCTTTCGCGGGAGTGAAACAAAATCTCGGGCTTTGAGTTAACTCATCTTCGGCGCGGGGCAGCATTCCTTCTCGCGCACGCAGCGGCAGAGGAAAGGCGCAGCGAGCGCACCAAGCGTGGGAGCAACGAGGTAAATCCAGAGCGCCTTCGTTTCACCAGAGACAATCGCGGGCGCAAACGAGCGCGCGGGATTCATCGATGCGCCGCAGATCGGACCCGCGAACATGGCTTCCAGTCCGATGATGCTGCCGACGGCGATACCGGCGGTGATTCCCTTTTCCTTCGCGCCCGTCGAGACGGAGAGAATCACCAGCATGAGCAGCGCGGTAAGAATGAATTCCAGCACGAAAGATTGCATCGCGGATCCGTTGGGCAAAGTGGCGCCGAGATTCGGATGGGCGGGGAAAAGTCCGCGCAGCACCGCGCTGGCGAGCGTTGCACCGATCAGTTGCGCGCCGATATAGGGAAATATTTCGCGGCCCGGCATGCGTCCTGCCGCGAAGAAGCCGAGCGTGACCGCGGGATTCAAGTGCGCGCCCGACACATCGCCGAA
>DATHKK010000103.1:0-3046 GCA_035489355.1 Candidatus Limnocylindria bacterium | reverse complement strand
AAAAGGCTTTGCGACCAACGCTGCTAGTTTTGGCGCTCACGCTTGCGGTGTTTGGTGGCTCCGATCTGGTGGAGGCGCGCACCGGCGCATGGTGGAAGCCGTGGTGGCTGTTTGTCTGGAAGGCGCTGTGCGTGATCGGATTGGCGGGCGCGTTCCGGCGCTACTATCGGTTGACCAAGACTCCCCGCGCGGCGGAGGCCAAGTCTTCGCGAGAGGAAGGCGAGCGATCTGGCACGTGCGACTGAACGGTGTCACGCTCCGGTCATGGAACGCGCGCCCGTGAATGTCTTCGAACTGTGGGTGGTGGAATACAGCGAGTCGGAACAGAAGTTTGCCGTCGAAAAATTCGGCGCTGCGCTGGAGTGCAACCTGCACGCGTTCCTGAACAGCCAATCCAACGATCGCGTGATTCTTGCCTTCGCCTTTTCCCAGGAACTGGCGGAGGAAATGTGCCGCGCGTTCGACTGCCGCGAGGATCGTACGAAGCCGTTCACGCCCGGCCACATCGGGACGATCAAGGAATTGCTGCAAGCCGCCGCGCAACGTTACGACTGAGGGCAGGTTCCGTGTGTTGGATAACTATCGCCTGATTCGAACTTCTAAATCACGCAGCGCTTTTTCCAGCGTGGGAAATTCAAACTGAAATCCGCTGGCCACCAATTTGCCCGGGACGACGCGTCGGCTTTTGAGCAACAATTCCGTTTCCGTGCGCAGCACGAAGGCGCCGACTTCGAGCATCCATTCCGCCGCCGGCAATCCAAACGGCACACCGCAAACACGGCGAAAGGTCTGCATCATTTCAGCGTTGGTGAGGGGATGGGGCGCGCCCAGGTTCACGGGTCCGCTCAATTTGGGATGTTCGAGAATCCATTCCACGGCGCGCGAAAAATCCGCGTCGTGAATCCACGAGACGAACTGTTGGCCGCTGCCCATTTTCCCGCCAAGACCCGCGCGCGCGAGCCGGCGCAAAATCCGGAAGACGCCGCCTTCGACCGTGCCCAGCACCAGTGTGGTGCGCAGCGCGACTTTCCGCGTCTGCGGCACCTGCGTCTCGTCGAGCGCCTTCTCCCACGCGAGCGCCACTTCCACCGAAAACTTGTCTTTCACTTCGGGCGTGGGACTGAAGTCCGTGCTCGTTTCATCGTGCGCGAGATCGAACGTGTGTTTGTAGATCGTGGCCGTGCTGGCGTTAAGCCAGACGCACGGCGGTTCTGAGCATTGTGCGATGGCCTGGCCAATGACGCGTGTGGAATCCACCCGTGAGTCCATGATCAGCCGTTTGTTCTCCGGCGTGGACCGGCAATTCACCGAACGCCCCGCAAGATTGATCACCGCGTCCGCGCCTTCGAGCGCCTGCGTCCATGCGCCCGGTGTTCGTCCATCCCACGACAATTCTTTGAACTTCGCCGTGGCTGAAGGCGAACGCGTGAGCACCACAGGATCCCATTCGCGCGGTTGAAGAAAGTTGGCCAGTAACTGCCCGAGAAATCCACTGCCGCCCGCGATGAGGATGCGACGCCCATTCATTTGCACTCTGTACTAGGCCCAAAGCACCGCGCCGTAAACAGCGGCGTGCGCCCGCTCCTGTACGCCACCCGAAAAATGTGTTGCCCACAAGTATTTGCCCTCTTAGAAGTAAATGCGCTCCCCCAAGCCAAAACGACTATGCAAGGAACTGTCGAAGCCATTTTGAAGCACAAGGGTTCTCGTGTCTGGACCGTTCCGGCGGACGCCACGGTTCACGAAGCCATCGAACTGATGGCGGCAAGGAACGTGGGCGCGTTGGTGGTGGTGACGGGAAGCAAGCTGGAGGGAATTTTTTCCGAGCGCGATTACATACGCAAGGTGGCGCTCTACGAGAAGTCGTCGCGCGAGATACTCGTGAGCGACGTGTTGTCTGCCAAATTGTTCGTCGCCGCGCCGGACAGCACGGTGGAAGAGTGCATGCGCATGATGACCGAGAACCGGATTCGCCATCTGCCGGTGCTCGACGGCGAGCGGCTGGCCGGCCTGATCTCGATTGGCGATCTCGTGAATTGGATCATTTCCGCCCAAAGCGTCGAGATCGATCAGTTGAACAATTACATCGCGGGACAGTATCCGGGTTGAAGCGGTATGTGTCTTCGAATGCTCCGCCGCACGTCAGAACCACGCCAGGTCCAGTTTCACATCCGCATGCTTCCACGCTTTCTTGAATTCCTTTGCGGCCTGCTTGGCCTCCGCTTCTTTGCCTTGCGCGCGCAAACTTTGTTCGAGTCCAAATAGCGGCCAGCCATTTTCCGGAAGTTGCTTCAACGTTTCGCGAAAGATCTTTTCCGCGGCCTCCGGCTGTCCGGCTTTGATGAGCGCGGCGCCGAGCGAAAGCGTGGCGGGACCGTCCCAATAGGGAGGCTCCATGTAGGAAAGCGCCTTCTCCGCCGTCACCGCCGCGCGTAAGTGCTGCACCATCTCGTCCTGTTTGCCGGCGGCCCCGGCGATTTTTCCGGCGAGCGCATGATTGCCGACAGCGAGAATTTTTGTTCCTGGAAAATAGGGATTGTCCATGTCCTGCACCGTCCGGCTCGACTGAAGTTTCTTGAACTGTTCCAACTCACCCACGGCATTGCTTGCCTGTTCCAGCGCGGCGAAAGCCAACCCTCGCGTGTAATGGGCCATGGCGCGATCGAATGGGAATTCTTCCGCGGGCATCTTCTCATCGAGGATGTCCCTCCAACGTCCAAAACGCGCGTAAGCGAGCAGCGGCAAATAACGCTGACGCGGCCCTTCAATCGCGCCGCAGCGCAGATCGAGAGTGTAATGCGAAACTTTTTTATCCGCACAATCTTCACTTCCTCTGCGCCCTTCCAGTCCCGTCGCGTACCAGAGGAAGTGAAGATTGTGCGGATAATAACCACCCGGATAAGTGCCGGTTGGTTTCACTTTCTTCAAGTAGCCTTCATCCACGGCACTCGCCCGCTCGTTCACCGATGACGCGTCGTGATAGCGACCCACCCGCACGTAAATGTGCGACGCCATGTGGACGAGATGTCCGGCCTTGGGAGTGCCG
>DATHKK010000102.1:0-2035 GCA_035489355.1 Candidatus Limnocylindria bacterium | reverse complement strand
CAAGTGGCATGACGCACAGGACGAACTCTACAAGAATGAAAAGATTTGGCCGAACATGGTCCCGCTGGCCAAGGCTTATGGCGAAGACACGAAGAAGGAGCACATTTGCATCTGGCTGAACACCTACGGACAGACGCGCGTGTTCGTCACGACTCTGGGCCACGGGAATGAAACCATGAGCAGCGATGTTTATCTCGGGCTGGTTTCGCGCGGCCTGCTGTGGGCGTGCGACAAGCTCGACGACGCAGGCAACCCCACGCCGGGCTATTCCTCGCGGATAAAGTGAGGAATTACACTCATTTCAAAGGTTCGACACTTCAAATGCCTTGAGATCGACTCTCCCAGTGCCGATGTTCTGACAGCGATGCACGGAATCAACTTCGACGAAGTTCTCGAAAAGATTGTAGCCAAGGACCCACGTTACACGCGGGAGGCGTATATCTTTGTCCGCGAGGCCCTCGATCACACGCAGAAGATTATTGGCAAACCGTCCCGGGACGACGTGCCGCGGCATGTTAGCGGGCAGCAATTGCTGGGCGGCATCCGCGAGTACGCGCTCCAGCAATACGGCCCGATGGCGCTCACGGTCCTGAACGAATGTGGCATTCGCTGCTGCGAAGACTTCGGCGAGATCGTGTTCAACATGGTGGAGAATTCGCTGCTGGCAAAGACCGAGCAGGACAGCCGGGAAGATTTCAAGGGCGGATATGATTTCGAAGAAGCGTTTCGCAAGCCGTTCACGCCGAGCCGGCGCTCCGTTTCGATCGCCCCGATCGTGGAATTGAAAAAGGTGTAAGGGCGCGAGCGCCTATTTCGCCGGCGCGGGCTTTTCTCCGAACATTTGCCTGGCCATGTTTAATCCGAGCTGCTGCATCGATTTCTGCTGATTCTGGGAGGCCTCAAACTGCTTCAACTGTTCCGGGCTGAGAATCTGCGCCGCACGGTCGCGCACGCGGCGATTGTAATCATCCATCCACTTCAATTGCTGTTCCACTTTGTCGGCGGTGAACATTTCCTTTTTCGGAATCTGGCTCTGGTCATCGGAGATGACCGGAGGCAAAGCCGTCTTCTCCTCCTTCATCGCCTGGAGCAACTGCGCCGTCTGGTCGTCGCGCATCGGAATGTTTTCCGCGGCCATCTGGTTCTTGAACTGATCAATCTGCATCCGCTCGCCGACGTTCTTCTGGTAATCCTGATACTGGGCGAAGCGTTCGTCGCCGAGGAGCGCTTTGATCTCGCCATCTCTTTGCTTCTTGGCCTCGAGGGCCTGTTTTGCGACATCCAGCCCGGTGGCACTTTTATCGTCGCCGCCAAACAGTCCCTGCGCCGCCTCCACGTTCTTCATCTGGGCGTCCGTGAGCAGAGTCTTGAGTTTTTCTTTCTCATCAGGCGAAAGATTCAAGTCCTTGAAGAGTCCCGCATACATCATGTTGACCATGGCCTTCTGTTGTTCGCGCATGATTTCGCGCATGGCCGGGTCCTTCATCATCTTGCCGAGCATTTCGCCCATGCCTTTGCCCAGGATGCCGTCCTTTTCCTCTCCATCGCCGCCCGTCTTTTGCGCGCGCATCCGTTCGGCAAATGCCGTCAGGCTGCTGGCCTGCGCGGCTTCATTCGTGCGTAACTGCGTCGTCACCGCGGCAAACTTCTGCACCTGCTTCTCGAGTTGCCGATTGCTGCGTTCGAGTTCCTTGACGCGCGCATTCTGGGCCTGAAGACTTTCGGCCTCAGCGCCGCGCGCTTCTTCCAGCGTGCGTGACTGTTCGCGCAAGCCGCGAAGTTGTTTCGATTGCACGAGGCACAAGACACCAAGGGCGAATGCCGCCGCGGCGAGGATTCCGATGAACGCCTTTTGCATAGTCAGCCTTTCGTTGTTCGCTGTTCTTCCACCACTTACTGAAGGAAAATTCGCCGAAGGTTACCAAGAAAATGAATTCCGGCCTTCATGCTCACGGATTGATGGGCGAGCTTGCACTGGCCGTGTGGGGATGTCCATCGATCCAAATAGCCTTTTGCGACGGAGAGTATTGGCGGG
>DATHKK010000101.1:0-2727 GCA_035489355.1 Candidatus Limnocylindria bacterium | reverse complement strand
GATGTAGCTCGCGCGATTGCCGACCTTCCGTTGCCGCACGACGTCCGCGATGGCTCCGAGCGCATTCAGGTCCTTGCTCTCGAACAGGCGCAGCGCGTCTGCCTCGGATATCCGCTCGCCCGCCACGACTTTGTCGTAAATATCGCGCAACTCGGAACGTTGGAGATGAAAGCTCATGCCCGCTTCATTCTTAAGCGTGAACGCCGACGAAGGGAAGAAACGGTTCGTGTTCTGACAGAAGAAGCCGGCCTCACTTGCCCTCGACCAGGCGCTTCTTCGCGATCTGATATTCCTCTTCCGTGAGGGCGCCAGAATCGCGCGCTTGCTTGAGGTCTGTGAGTTGTTTGCCGAGCGTGGGCTTGCGATCGTCAGCCGGCACACGATTTCCCAAAGCAACAACGCAGCCGCTGAGCATCGACGCTGAAATGACCGCCAGCAAAGCCGTAATCCAGAGTTTCATTTTCATTTTAAGTTCAAGCGCGCCGCAGCAACCAGCCTCTACCTCGTCCCCATCCCCACGCTCTGCACGGTTTGGAACAATTTGCCCTCAGTCTTGATGCTGGGCGCGATGATGATTTCGGTTTCCTGGAAATCGCGAATGGTCGCCGCGCCCACGTTGCCCATACATGTGGTGATCGCGCCGACCAGATTCTGCGAACCGTCGTCCACGGTGGCGGGGCCGAACAGAATCTGTTTCAACGAACCGGTCACGCCCACCTTGATGCGCGTGCCGCGCGGCAGATTCGCATGCGGCGTGGCCATGCCCCAATGATTGCCGCGGCCCGGCGCTTCCTTGGCGCGAGCGAAGGCGCTGCCGACCATCACTGCATCCGAGCCGCAGGCGAGCGCCTTACAGACATCGCCGCCCTTGCTCATTCCGCCGTCGGTGATGATGGGCACGTAACGTCCCGTGTGCTTGTGATAATAATCGCGGGCCGCCGCGCAATCGACCGTCGCCGTGACTTGCGGAACACCGAGGCCGAGCACGCCGCGGCTCGTGCAGGCAGCGCCGGGGCCAACGCCGACGAGCACACCCGCCACGCCGCATTCCATCAGTTCAATCGTCACGCTGTAGGTCACGGCGTTGCCGATGATGACCGGGATTTTCATCTCCTTGCAGAACTTCGCCAGCTCCAGCGACTTGTACTGCGTCGAGATGTGACGCACCGTCGAGACGGTGGACTGCACAATGAAAACGTCGGCGCCCGCTTCCTCCGCGAGCCGGCCAAACTCCTCGGCTTTCTGTGGAATGGAACTCACGGCCGCGAGCACACCGGCTTTCTTCAGTTCCTGAATGCGCCGGGTGATCAGCTTCGGCTTGATCGGTTCGAGGTACGCCTTCTGGATCAACTCCGTAACCTCCTTCGTGTCGGCCTTCGTAATATTCTCCAGCACCTCCGCCGGGTCTTCATAACGCGTCTGCACGCCTTCGAGATTGATCACGCCCAAGCCGCCGAGCTTGCCCATCTCGATGCAAAACTTAACGTCGGTCACACCGTCCATGGCGCTGGCCAGAATCGGGATGCTCAGCTTGATCGCGCTGCCATCCGGCTTCGGGATCTCGAAGCTCGTGTCCACTTCGGCGGGGTTGATGGTTTCCTCGCCCGGCACGAGCGCGATTTCGTCAAAGCCGTAAGTGACGCGGGCTTTTCGGTTGCGGCCAATCCACATTCCCATAGTCGTAATTCGTTATCTGCGAAGGCGGCGAAACCGCCCCGCGTTTAGTTAAAAAAACGGCGGTCACTGACCGCCGTGCATCAAAATTTTATGACGGTGTTGATTGTGCCGCATTGCGGGCAACCGGAACGCTCGACATCGCCGTCGTCGGTGTAAACGAAACCACATTTCTCGCAACGAAAAATATTGTCCTCGCTGGGCGTTGGTTCGAAGCGCCTCCGACGATGCTCGAAATATATTGCCACGAGAGAAAGCGCCGCAAGTAAAACCACGACGTAGGCGAAGATCAACGTGTCCGGGCTCATGTCCATCAAGGCGTGGCCGCCGCGACGGCGTTGTTGGTCGTCACGTGCCACGTGAAAGCGAGCCGGCCCAGCGTGGGAGTGGAATTTTCCCGCGCGCGCGCGCTGCGAATCGGGAGCGGAGCGAAGGCAAACTGCCGGGCCACTTCAACCGCCTGACCATCGGCGACTTTCGATCCCGATTCGGCAATCACCGAAGCCGTCTCGACCAAACCGTCACCATTGACCGAGACCAACACAATGGTCCTTTGCAGCACTTCCGCGGATACCGCGCTGGGCAACGGCGGAATGATGACGGCCTTGCGCGCCGCCAGCGGGCCTTCGATGCGGACACTGGTCTTCGTGATGACTGGCGCGTCGGGCAAGCGAACTTCCACAACGGTGGGAGCGCGCAAGGAGTCGAGCAGTCTTTCCTCTGATGAATGGTTCGTGGCCACGTAGCGATGCAGCGTGTTGCCCAATTCATCAACCGGCAGCGAGAGCCACTCAGGAGGCGCTGACCAATTGCTTATCTGCAAACCTTCGGGCCGGAAACTCAGCCAGGCGCCGCCCGAGAAACCGCGCGCGTGCGGCATGGCAAACAACAAGGGATCGCGCCAACCGGTGAGTTCGGCCACGCGTTGATCGGAAGCGGCATCGAGGCTGAAATAAAAAAACGGACGCGTGGGCAGCCGCGTCGGCGTCACGACCGGCGGCTCCGAGAACCGCAGGATCGCGAAGGCGTGCGTGAGGAACAAAAAGAGAAATC
>DATHKK010000100.1:0-3938 GCA_035489355.1 Candidatus Limnocylindria bacterium | reverse complement strand
TGCGCGGGACCGGGCGTCGAAGTGAAGGACGGGCGGTTCCGCATCGAGATTCCGCGCGGGTTGCGCAATTGATAATTTTCGCTGCCCATAGCGAAGCCGTAGAGGGCACGGTGGGGCGAGTTCGGCAGCGAAGTGAGTAGGTCTCGTCCCCTTCTGATCCATCGCGGGCGACGGTGGGATGCTCTCATCGCCCATTTATTTGCGCGGCGCTGCGTCGACGGCGCAAACTCCTTGCCGCAAAGTTAGCCGTCAGTTAAACACCACCGGCATTTTTAACGGAGCAAACGAACATGGCTTACAAAGACGTGACCCCGCCTGCCGGCGGGAAAATTTCAGTCCTGAACGGCAAACTCACCGTGCCGGAAAATCCTATCCTGCCTTTCATCCGCGGCGACGGCACCGGCCCGGACATCTGGCGCGCGAGCGTGCGCGTGTTCGATGCCGCGGTGGAAAAAGCTTACGGCGGCAAGCGCAAGATCGCGTGGTTCGAAGTGTTCGCAGGCGAAGCGGCCAAGCATAAGTTCGACAACTGGCTGCCCGACGACACCGTCGCAGCGTTCAAGGAATTCCTCGTGGGCATCAAAGGCCCGCTCACCACGCCGGTCGGCGGCGGCATTCGCTCGTTGAACGTGGCGCTGCGGCAGATGCTCGACCTCTACGTGTGCCTGCGTCCCGTGCAGTATTTTACCGGCGTGCCTTCGCCCGTGAAGCATCCCGAGAAGGTGGACATGACGATCTTCCGCGAGAACACGGAGGACATTTACGCGGGCATCGAGTTTGCCGGCGGTTCGCCGGAAGCGAACCGGGTGCTGGAATTTCTGGCGCATGAATTTCCAAAGGACTTCGCTAAGATTCGTTTCGGCACGGC
Source organism: Candidatus Limnocylindria bacterium (assembly GCA_035489355.1). GTDB lineage: Bacteria > Verrucomicrobiota > Verrucomicrobiia > Limisphaerales > SIBH01 > JANNGC01. The sequence continues at coordinate 3,070 of DATHKK010000100.1, read as the reverse complement.
GGAGAAAGGGATGGAATACATGAAGCTCGCCGCGCCAGACCATACCCGGGCCAGCGCGGAAGTGATTGTCGGCATCGGTATCAAGCCCGTGTCAGCCATCGGCACCATTCGCCTGGTGAAAGCTGCCATCGAGTACGCGTTGCGCGAGAAGCGCAAGAGCGTCACGATCGTCCATAAGGGCAACATCATGAAATACACCGAGGGCGCGTTTCGTGATTGGGGTTACAACGCGGCGGAACGGATTTTTGGCGACAAGGTTTACACTTGGGCCAAGTGGGAGCGGACGAAAAAGGAAAAGGGCGAACCCGTCGCGAACGAGGAACAGAAAGCCGCCATTGCCAAAGGCGCGGTGCTCGTGAAGGACGCTATCGCCGACATCACGCTTCAACAAGTGCTCACACGCCCCGAGGATTTCGATGTCATCGCGACGTTGAACCTGAACGGCGATTACCTCAGCGATGCGCTCGCGGCGCAGGTCGGCGGCATCGGCATCGCGCCCGGTGGCAACATCAATTACATCACGGGCCACGCCATCTTCGAGGCGACGCATGGCACCGCGCCCAAGTACGCCAACCAGGACAAGGTGAATCCCGGCTCCGTGGTGCTCAGTGGTGAAATGATGCTGCGCTACCTGGGATGGAAGGAAGCGGCGGAATTAATCCTCAAAGGATTGAACGGCGCGATCGGCAGCAAGCGCGTCACCTACGACTTTGCGCGCCAGATGGAAGGCGCGACGGAAATCAAGTGCTCCGAGTTCGGCGACAACATCATCGCGCACCTGTAGGAGCTGCGGCTTGGCCGCTCGGCATTTTGCCCTAGCGACAGGGAGGGATAAACAAATCCGTGGAGAACCAGACGGTAAATTCCAATCGCCCAACGAGGAATTGTTTGGAAGTTTTGGCGCGGCAAAGACCATTGACGTTCGATGCCATCATGAAAGGATCAGTAACGTGAAAGCTCTCATTCTCTTTGTCGGGTGGTGCATCCTGTTCGTTCTCTGCTGGCCGCTGGCGATTCTGGCGCTGATTCTCTTTCCACTCGTCTGGCTGCTCTCATTACCGCTGCGCTTGATCGGGATCAGTATCGGCGCCGTCTTTGCCTTGATTCGTGCTTTGCTCTTTCTTCCGGCTCGAGTGCTTGGACTCAGGAAATCCAGAGCCCTGGCGTAACTCACGCTGGATTCGTTTGGGACTTTCGCTCCGAGATCGTTCCTTAACCCGGCCGCTTCAACGAATTAACTTGCGGGTGATTTTGGCGCATGCGAAATACTGGCCCGTTCCGACGTCTTGCAGTAGGATCGGAACGCGCGGAAAAGACCGCCATTTGCCTTGGGGCGAAAGGTGGTCTTCCTTTTTCGGACAGGCAGTTGCCTGCGCCGAGATACGTGAAATTAAGACCTCACGAAGCGCGTGAACAATGTTGGTGGCCTCGGTAGCTCAGTTGGTAGAGCAGTTGACTCTTAATCAATTGGTCCTAGGTTCGAGTCCTAGCCGGGGCACCACTTTTGCAATGACTTACGCCAGTCGAGAATCCGATCCTCGTGCCGAGTAGTATCGAAAGTAGTAACAGGCATGTTTGATTCCGGGTTGTTCCGGCAATGGGTGCGCCCTCGTGAATTCTTGCCCTCTCCGCAAACCTTCTTCGCGCTTCTTGGATCGGTGCTGATGTGGACAGGGAAGGCGAAACGGAAATCGGCGCGATGGAAAGACACGATGAAAAGACAAGTACGTGGCGTGGCTTGAATCGTCCGTGTGAAGCAAGTGGCGTGGCTCAACCGACAATCGGCGTTCACGCTGGCGCTGCGGGCGAGTATGATACAAAAAACCGGGCAATGGATTGTTTGGCGAGCGGCGACCGTCCCCGCCATGTCGGCCCGCTATCCCCGCAATCGAGCCAAGGCTTTTGCATTAACCAGCCTTGATCCCAAATTGGATTTTGAAACTTCTCTCTGCAAAGAAAAGCCGCTCCGTGGAGATCGGTCCACGGAGCGGCGTCCAAACCCAAACTAGCCAGCCGTGAGGAACGATGGCAGGCCGTGGAGAACGGCCACGACGAGACATTACAAAGGGAGTGACCGATGGGGAATCCGGGCAAGGACGACTTGAACCCTATGGGAATTGCGGTGCAAATGGTTGAGGAAGTACAAGGGTTCTTTCGTCCCCCTGACGGCAAGAGTTCGCCAATTACCGCAACCGTGGGAAGGGAAAGCCGCTACCCGGAATGCGAGGAAAACAATCCGGGACCGGCTTGAAGTATTTCCCATCAAAAAGCGGCAGCACCGCGCCGCCGCTCCGGCCAAGCCATTGGCTGACTTCTAAAACAACCTACAGCATGACTACTTCTTGAAATGAGAATAGCGGGAATCACGCCATCGCAGTTTGGCAATTTGATGGAATCGCGTTACGGCTGGCAGCCGAGAAGGCGATGTGGAAGAATGCGCCATGCTCGCACTAACAGTGCCCCGCACACGCCACTCACTTGCGTTGCGTCTCCGATGCCGAAAGGAATGGGTTCAAGGGCAAGGCACGCTCGCCGAAGTCGCCATCAGAAATGGCGTTCCGGTGCAAACGCTGGTTGCTTGGTATCGGCGCGAGGATTGGACTACCGCTCGAAACCGCTGGTTGAAAAAACAACTCAGCGACAACGAAACACAAACCACGCCCCCGGCTTGCCCCGCAAATCCTACGAATAACTGGGACACGCACGCGGGCAAGATTTCGCGACTGGAGACTCAACTTGAATCTCTCGACAACGTGATCGACAACGCGAGGACGCCGGACGATTGGCACAAGCTCAGCAGCGCCCGCCAAAGATTGTTTGAGCAGTGGCGGATTCTTAAAGGGTTTCCGCTGCCGGGATCACGCCGACCCGGGAAAGAGAATTTAAGGCTACGTGTTGCGGCTCTTGCGCCACTTGAAACTCCTGACGCGACTTGACTTGCCAAACGGGCATTTGCAGAAGGTTACTCAACCGGCTACGCATGGGATCGGGTATCCAAGGGCAATTTCAATCGTTTATCTTTTGACCATGAAGAAAGAACCTAACCACTGATGAACAAGGTCGAATTAGG
>DATHKK010000099.1:0-4511 GCA_035489355.1 Candidatus Limnocylindria bacterium | reverse complement strand
AGTTGCCTTGCGTCGCGTTGATCTCGTTCGCCAGCGCCTCCGCGAGTTCCGACAACGTATCGGTGCGATCGCCGCCGCCATTGATCGTGAGCAAGCCGTTGATCTCATCGACGAGTTGGTCGGCGTTGAACACGTCGATCGTGTCCGCGCCCGCCTCGGTCTGGACGCTCGTGTGGCCGGAGATGCTGATGACCTCGACATGATCGTCGCCCGCGCCGATGCTCACGTTCGTCGCGCCCGCGTGCGTTGAATCGATGACGAAATGATCGTTGCCCGTGCCGAGCTGGAGGTTGAGCGTTTCTAGACCGAAGTAAGTGATGCCGCCGGCAATCTCGCGTCCGCTGATCACGACGTTGTCGCCCATGCCAAGACCGGTGAGCGTGCTGTCCGTGAGAAGACCGTTGTCATCGGACGGACTGTTGCCGTGGAAGATGTTCAATACATCCACCTGTTCCTCTTCGTTGACGCGGATGTTCAGGTTGACCGGGCCGTAAAAATAATCGTTGCCCACTTCCGGCTGTTTGCGTTGGGCGCTTTCCAGAACTGAAACCGTACCCACCGCCGTCACTTCCACCGTGGTCGTGAAACTCCGGCCGTTGCGATTCACGATCAGCAGCTTGACGCCGTCCGTGGTGGCGATGAAGGAAGCGGGCGCGCGCGTGTTGATCCAAGCGGCGAGGATGCCCATGACCTGGGCGGTGGACTGGCCGGCCGTCACGACATGACTGAGCATCGTGGTCGCTTCGCCATCATTGAGAATGATCGTCCAGACTTCGCCCGATACCGGCGCGATGAGGATCGGTGAACCGCTTACCGGAATGGCCGCGGCCGTCACGGTCATCGTGATTGTAACTGTGTTGATCGAATAGCTGTTGGCGAACGAGAAGGCCGAACCACCGCGATGGACGACGAGCAGGCTGACCAGTGCGGGATCGACATCATCGAGATGAACCACGGCGGTGAACTGCAAATCCGCGTTCGCATTGATGTCCGCCGCGAGAGCGCGCGCAATGTCTTCCAGCGTCGTCGCGCCACCCGTCACGTTGTAAGTGTGCAGGCTGGCCACGCCGTCCACGACCAGGAGCGCGGACCAGACGTCGTCCACGTTGATCGCGCCCGCGACCGGCAGCGACTGCGCCTTGCCGGCGGTGACAGGCAGAGCAATCACATCATCCGGCGCCGTGCCGCCCGCGGGCAATAATTCCAACGTCACGCTGAAGGCCGCGCCGGTCCTGTTCACGACCACGAGCACATTGCCTTCGACTGTCACGGTGAAATTGGCCGCATTCGCATCCGCATTGCTCGCGTTCGCCAGCGCCGTGGCGATGCCGGCCAGCGTGTCTCCGGCGACGACGGTGTAGGCATAAGTGGTCGCCACCGCGTTGTTGATCTGGAGCGTCCACACATCATCGACGAACGGCGAACCAATCAAGGTGCTCTTGAGAATGGAAGCCGGCGTAGCCGCCCCGCCCAATTGCGTCGCTGCCGGTGTGATCGAGAACGCCGTGGTGAAAGCACCGGCGGTCTTCTTGATGACGACGAGCGTGTCGATCTCGACCGTCGCCACGAAGTCGTCATCCACTTTGCTGATTTCCAAAGCCAGCGCATTCGCCACGTCCGTCAGCGTCTCGTCGGAAGTCGCGATGTGATTGTAAGCCTGGCCGTTCAGGAGGACCGTCCACGTCTCGCCGGATGCAGGGATGCCATCGAGATCGATCGTCACCGCCGTGGCTGCGTTGCCATCCACGTGGTAAAGCGCCGGCGTGTTGGCATTGGATGCCAGGAAACTAGAGCCGACCGTGAAGGTGCCCGCGACGAGACGCGCGATGACAACCGTCGTGCCTTCGGTGGTCGCGATGTAATCGTCCGCGGCCAGCGTGTAAGCGTTGATGGCTTCAGCCAAACCGGTCGCGATGTCGGCGAGCGTTTCACCTTCAACGACCGTGTAATGGAAGTTGATCGCGCTGCCGCCGTTCAGGATCAGCGTCCAGACTTCGCGCGCCGCGGGCGTGCCGCTGAGCGCCACCGTCGCGGTGTCGAGCGTGGGGAAAACAATATTCGCCACGCCCGCCGCCACTAGCTCGACAGAGTTCGCTCCCGTGATGGTCAGGCTGTTCACGTTCGCGACGGTGCCCGGCCCGGACGCAGACGCGATGGCCGCAGCCAATCCGGTCGCGATGCTGGCGAGATTGTCTCCGCTGGCGACGGGATAACTGTAGGGAACGCCGTTCACGTTCAGTGTCCACGTCTGGCCCGCGACGGGTGTTCCTTTCAGCGCGACCGAAATGGAACCCGCCACCGTGTTCCCCGCGAGAACGACGCTGCCGGAGAGGAGGCGCACGTTGAGCGCATTGCCGTTCGGCACCCCCGTAAACCCGCTATTCGTGTCGGCGTTGATGGATGTCGCGAGGCTCGCCGCAATCTCCGCCAGCGTATCGACCGAGCCATCCGCGGCGCTGACCACGTGAAAGAACATCTGCCCCGCCAACTGCACCGACCAAACCTGGCCCGCAACGGGTGTCCCGCTCAAGGCGATGCTGATGGTCGATTCCAACCCAGCCGGCGCGACGCCCACGCTGGCCTGGTAAACTTGCGCCGCGCGATTCACGAGGACGATTTGATCGTCGCTCACCAAAGCCGTGAAACTCGCCGCATTCACATCGCTATTCACCACCACTGCCAAAGCCGTCGCGATGTTCGACAGATTCTCAACCGTCTTCGGCGTCGCAGCATTATTGTCCTCATCAACGAGCGCGACGATGTGGACATAAGTGCGGGTCACCGTGCTGGCACCGGCGGCGATCTGCACTTGCAGATACCACGTCTCGCCAAGGGCCGGCGTGCCCGTAAGCGAAAGGGTCGTGGTGCTCGCGGTCGTGCTGGTGGCGGTGGCGCTGGCCGCGGGATGGGACGCTGCATTCTGGATTTCGAATGCCGCGCCGCTGGTATTCGCGGCGCTGTTCACGACGACCAACGCGACCCCGAACGCTTCCGCTGACAAGTTCGCCGACGGATGCGCGTTGATCGCAGCGGCGAGCGAGGCAGCGATTTCCTCTAACGTCGCGCTGCCTCTGACCTCGTGATGGAAGGTCAACGGCACGCCGCCGACCGTCAGCGTCAGCGACCAGATTTCACCGTCCGCGGGCTGGCCGCTCAACACCACGGTGCTCGTCGCTTCCGAAGTCCATGCCGTCTGGAACGTCACCGTGTAACCCGAGACGAGCGGCAGGAAGTCGGTGCTGATGCGGTCGCTTAGTTCAAACGTGAGATCCTCAATCGTGTCGCCGGCCGCAATCGTATAGGTGCTGGTATCGGGCACCGCTCCGGCTTCGGTGCTCTGCAACGTGAGGCTCCAGGTTTCGCTGGCGTTGACCGCCAGGATTTCGAACGCCGCAACCGTCCACTGGGTGTCGTCCAAAATCTCCGCGAAGTCCTGGACGGGACGGCCGCTGATGATCGCGTTGCCAAGACCGCCAATATCCGCCGCCACTTTGAAGGCCACGCCATCCGTCGTGCGCACGCGAATCTTGCTGTTGCCCACGATGTCCACGAAGGCTTCGGCGGCGAATCCAAGCGTCGCGTTAATCTGGCGCGCCAATTCGCGGCCAATCTTCGAGAGGGCGCGATTGCCCGCCGTCACTTCATAGCTGAAGACGTAACTGTTCCCGCCCTTGGTCAGCGTCACCGTCCAGGTTTCTCCCTGCACCGACGAGCCAGTGAGGCTGACCAGGGCTTCGATCCATTCCAGATCGGCGTTCGTGACGGTGATGTGGTCGTCGGCGTCGCGTTCCTGCTCGGGCGTGCCGCTGAACATCACACGACTCGCCAGATCCGAGACGCCACTGATGGAAAGATCCACGTCGAACGGCCGATCATCGGCGACGGACAACAATTCCTGCGACACCGATTGCACGTCGAGGAAGCTGGCGATGGCCGGACCGTTCAGGAACGTAAACTCGAAGGGGAAACTGTTCATGCGCGGATCGAAGCCGGGGCGTTCACCGAGCAGCGCGTTGAAGTGGAAAGCCTCGCGGTCCACGAGCACCGCCTGGCCATCGAGGTTCGTAATCGCGTCGTCGAGCTGGCCATCGGCCTGGCGGTCGTTCGTTTCCTCGGGCAATCGGAACGGATCGTTGAGAAAGCGTTCTTCGCCCACGAGCGGGCCGCCTTGAATCGTCACCGGCCCGCGAATCTCATTGAGGCGTTCTTCGAAGGCCGGGAACACCAGCGCGTCACCGCCATCGATGAACGTGTCGTCGATGGCTTGCAGCGTGACGGTTTGCGGGAAGTTCCATTCGCCATCTTCCGCAATGTCATCACCGTCATCCGCCGCAAACACAATTTGCGAACGGATGTTCGCCGTGCCCGTACTGAACGGCTGCGTGCCGGCCACGTCGCGCCAGATGCCAACGCTCGCCGCGATGTCACCCGTTTGATCCGCAACCGCGTGGCGGAGTGTGAGAGTGCGGCCGCGTTGAACGAGGTCGTAAGTATTCGTGAACGCAGACGCG